>JANLTS010000326.1:0-12527 GCA_031363045.1 Hyphomicrobiales bacterium | reverse complement strand
AGGTCTTGGCCTCAATCCGGTCATACGGCGAATAGGCGGCGATGGTTTCGTAAGCTTGCTTGTCAGCCAGCGGATTGCCCCACTCGGGCCATTCGGGAGGCGTCAGCGGCAGCGTATCGTCGAGCATCGTTGAGAGCACATCGACGAAGGGCACTTCCGCCACGATGCCGTGGAAAAGCTCGGGCGCCATGTTGGCGACGGCCCCCATCAACATGCCACCCGCACTGCCGCCTTGTGCCACGATGCTGCCTTTGCGGGTCAGCCCCGCCGCAATCAGGTGTTGGGCGCAGGAAATGAAGTCGCGGAACGTGTTGGTCTTGTGTTCGAGCTTGCCGGACTTGTACCAGTTGCGGCCCTTTTCCTGGCCGCCACGAATATGGGCGATGGCGTATATGAAGCCGCGATCCACAAGCGAAAGGATGTTGGTGTTGAATCCCGCCGGAATCGAAATGCCGTAGGATCCATAACCATAAAGCCACAGTGGTGCGGAGCCATCGAGCGGTGTTGATTTTGCGTAAAGCAGCGTCAGCGGAATCATCTCGCCGTCATGGGCGGGCGCCAGCACGCGGCGGGTGACATAGTTCTTCGGATCATGCCCGCTCGGCACCTCCTGCATCTTGCGCAGCAGGCGCGAGCGGTCGCGCAAGTTGTAGTCAAAAACCTGCGACGGCGTAGTCATCGACGAATAAGTAAATCGCAACGTGTCGGTGTCATATTCACGCATCTCGCCGAAGCCCAGTGAATAGGCCTCTTCATCGAAGGCGATGGCATGTTCTTCGCCGCTCTTCATGTCGCGCACAATGATGCGCGGCAGCGCGTTCTCGCGCTCCATGCGGATGAGCCAGTTCTTCAGCACGAAATAGCCAACGAGGAAAATGCCGGGGCGATGCGGAACGACATCGGTCCAATTGTCCGGAGACGGACGATCGATGGGCGCCGAAACGATCTTGTAGTCGTCCGCACCATTGATGTTGGTCTTGATGATGAAGCGGTCATTCCAGTGTTCGAGCTCGTATTCGATGCCGGGAACCCGGGCCGCGATCAGCTTCGGTGCGGCCTCTGGCTTCTCGGCATCGATGACCCAGATTTCCGATGTGTCGTGATCGTGAATGTCGACGAGAATGTATTTTTCCGAACTGGTCTTGCCGACGCCGGTGAACATGCCGGTGTCTTTTTCCTCATGGACCAGAATGTCCTGCGACTGTGGCGTGCCGAGCATATGCCGGAAGGTTTTCAGCGGCCGGTGGTTGTCGTCCTGCAGCGTGTAGAAATAACTCTTGCCATCGGCGGCCCAGGTGGCGCCGCCGCCCGTGTTTAGCAAAATGTCGGCCGCATCTTGCCCCGTCGCCGTATCGCGCACGCGGAGCTCATAGAACTCCGAGCCATTGCCATCGAAGGACCAGGCGGTGAGCCGGTGGTCGGGCGACATGGCAACACCGCCGAACCGGAAATACTCGCGGCCTTTGCCCAGTTCATTGCCATCAAGCAGCAATTCCTCTGGACCTTCGGCGCCACGGGGTTTGCGCAAATAACGCGGATGCTGGCCGCCCTTCACATAGGACGAAAAATAATCGTAGGCGCCTTCCGGTGCCGGCACCGAGGAATCGTCTTCCTTGATCCGGCCCTTCATCTCGGCAAAGAGCGTTTCTTGCAGTGCCGCCGTATCGGCCATCACCGCTTCGTGGTAGGCGTTCTCGCCCTCGAGATAATCGCGGATGTCCTGCGGCAGCACGGATGGATCATGCATCACCTCCTGCCAATTGGCGGCTTTCAGCCAATGATAATCGTCGCGCTTCTCGTAACCGTGAAATGTCTCGATGCGCGGGCGCTGTTCGGCCCGCGGCGGCTTCTTGGCATTGGTTTTCATGGGTTCAGGACTTGTCCGGTTTGAAATCAAGGGCTACGCCGTTCATGCAGTAACGCAGGCCCGTGGGCCTTGGACCATCGGGGAACACATGGCCCAGGTGTCCGCCGCAATCGGCGCAATGAACTTCGGTGCGCGTTGAAAACCACGACCGGTCCTCAGAGGTTTCCACCGCTTGCGGGTTGAGCGGGGCATAAAAGCTCGGCCAGCCGGTGCCGGACTCGAATTTGGTGTCTGACGCAAACAATTCCTTGCCACAGCCGGCGCAGGTGAACATGCCTTGCCGCTTTTCGTGGTTGAGGGGGCTCGTTCCGGCCCGCTCGGTGCCATGCTCGCGCAACACGCGATAGGCTTCGGGCTTGAGGTTCTGGCGCCACTCGGTATCGGTCTTTTCGATCTTGCTCATGTCTTGCTCACTTTCCCGATGCCCAATGTGGGCGATCACAGGTCAAAAGTGAAGCCTCACGCCCGGTCAAAGCTTCGTGTCATTGACCATCTGTTAACCATAGCACCACGCGATGGCCCCCGGACGGGCGCCAACCCCCTCAAGTTTAAGCAACTTTAGACGCTTCCCGGGCATTGCTGCGGACTGTGGAGGAATCTGTTGCCTGACGCTTTGAACATTCAGCCATCTACCCCGGTGGGACGGGGCATGGCGGCCGGACCGGAGTCTGCGCTTGCCGCAGCGCCGACTCGCGGCGATGACAGGCGAATTTCGGCGAATTCTTTCAAATTGTTGACGGCAAAGTTGAAGAGTCGCCCGGCAGCGGTTGCGATGTCGCCATCGCAGATGGTCGCTCAAGCCACGTTACCAGCCACTGGCATCGCGCAGATCGCCGAACTCCTCAACAATGCGATGGGTGATTTCTCGCCTCGGAGCATGCCATCACCGGCGCCGGGCGTCCCTGAGACGGCGGACATCAGCACCGAGACGGATGCCGAGGACGAACCATTCTCTGACGGAACAGTGGCCTCAACTTCTGTCAACGTTATCAACACTGAAATCGCTCAGTCTCCAAGGGGCTTGATTCTCCCGTCGTTTGTGCCGCTGCCGGAATTCAAGCCGGTTGAATGGCCAAGCCAGGCGGCACCGGCGCCCGAAGTTCAGCCTGCCGAGGTTTCAGTCGAACCGGACGTTCCTACAGAATTTGAACCGGTGGCTGACGAATTGCCACCTGATATCATTCTTCAGCCCTTGCCTGATTTCGCGCCCCAGCTGGTGCTGCCAGCCGCGCAGGAAGAACAAGTCGAGGCTGCTGGCGGCGATGTTGTCGTGGAACCTGTCGTACAGCCAGAAAGCGTCACTGCGAGCGAATGGCTGCCTGAACCCTTTGCCGCCGATGACTTTGACGGCATTGCTTTGGATGCAGACGCAGATCTGGTTGAGATCGTTGCGCCGGTTGAATTTGTTGACCCGTTTGCAGCCGCCGAAGCTGCCCTAGCCATTGAAGTGGATACGCCGATCGGGCCTGACCAGCAGTCCGCTCAGCTTGGCGAGCTTGCCGCCCGGATCGATGTGCCGCAAGAGCCAATCGAAGTTCGGGCCGACGTTCAAGTTGAAGAGCAGTCCGAGACTTCCAGCGCTTCGGCGAGCGAACTTGATCACGGGTTGGGCGAGGAAGCCAAGACCGCCACATCCGAAATGGCCGGGCGCGTCGTCGATGCGATGATCAAGACAATCAGCACCGCGATCTACGCCAAACCCTCTGCCGCCGAACGCGCCGCTTTTTTGCGCGACGTGGCAACGCTGGTGAAGGAAGCCGAGGAAGCAGGCGAACCCCTTTCGCCATTGTATGTGAGCGCTAGCGATCAGATTTCCACGGCCACCGCGGCGCCAGCTCCGATAATCATCGTCACACCGTCTACGCCTGGCCCAACCGCCGGATCCGTGACCGAGGTCATCGCGGAGCGCCTTGGCCCGGCCCCGTTGCTAAAAGCCAGCGCTGCCACGCTGCCCGACGATCCATTTGCGCAAAATACCTTACCGGCCCGCCTTGCTGACCCGAAACCCGCCGAAACCATGGATGCCGACGAGGAGTCAGGTGATCTGGCGTTGACACTTCTCGACATGATGTCGGGTGGTACCGGTTCGTTGCCGCACGAGCGTACCCTCGCCGCCGATACGCTCCTGCGCATCCTACCACGCATTCCGGTGAAACAGTTGATGAGCGTGGTGGAGCGGGTGGCGATCATGGAAACGCCGCCTGCCTTGCTGGTCGCCAAGTTGATTCGAGATACAAGGCCAGAAGTCGTGGGCCCGCTGCTCGAACGCTGCTCGCAAATCACCGACCAGGATCTTATGAACGCCGCACCTGACGGCGATACCGCTAAGCTGCGCATGGTGGCGCGCCGCCGCGTCATGTCAACGGTGCTCAGCGATTTCCTGATTGGCATTGGCGATCCTGGTGTCCTGCTGACACTGATCCGCAACCCCGGCGCGGCCCTGTCGCACGAAGCATTCTTCAAGCTGGCGGACTATGCCACGAGGCATCACGCCTTGCTGGCGCCGCTGGCAACGCGCGCCGATCTGCCGCCGCCAGTCGCCTTCGAACTGTTCTGGCATGTACCGCAGGAACTTCGCCGGTTCATCTTCTCGCGCTTCCTGACCGACTCGGAAACCCTCAACAAGATTCTGCGAATCACCCTTGCCACCCATGGCAATGACGGTGGAGACGCGATGGGAGAGGGCAAGTTCCCGGCGCGCGAAACGCTAGAAAATGCCATTGCTCTTGCCGCCAGATTCAAGCGAGATGAGGCGGCCCTGGCCTTTGCCGACATGGGCGGCATTGCCCGCGAGACGGCGTCCCGAATCCTGGCCGACCAGGAAGGCGAGCCGTTGACGGTATTGCTGAAAGCCTTGGGACTCTCCCGCGCCGGGTTCGAGGAGGCGATCAGCAGATTGCAGCTTGGCGAAAGCGGCCTGTTGCGGCCGGACCGAAACCCCGATGAGCTACAGGCGATTTTTGAAGGGCTGTCCTTCAACAAGGCACGCATTCTGCTCACCTATTGGGATTGGTACATGCGCAAGGCGGGACCCTACGCCCCGCACAATTGATCGCCGTTCCGGCTGTTTTCACTTGAGACTTCTTGTTGAAGCAAGATTTCCCGCGTAATTCTCATCGGCATCGCCAGTCTTCGTACGGCGTTCGCAAGTGAAGGTGGGAAGCCCATGGACGTCAAGACTCCAATGATTGACCTCGCGGCCCAGATCGTCGCGGCCTATGTTACAAAGAACGCCGTCGAGCAAGCCGATCTGCCGCGACTCATTGCCGATGTTCACCGGGCTCTTGAACAAGCGGCAACGGGCGTAACCGCCAAAGACGAGGTGACGGAGTTAAAGCCTGCGGTCAACGTCAAGAAATCCATCACGCCTGACTATCTGATCTGCCTTGAAGACGGCAAGAAGTTCAAGTCGCTGAAGCGCCACCTGCGCACCCACTTCAATCTGACGCCCGAACAATACCGCGAAAAATGGGGTCTGGCGGCCGATTATCCGATGGTGGCGCCCAATTACGCCACCTCGCGCTCGAAGCTGGCGAAGAACATGGGGCTTGGCCAAAAGCGCGGCAAATAACTTTATCAAAAATCATGGCCTGCTGACTCTTGCGGATCACCCCTTCACGATTCATAAACGAATCAAGAATTAGGGGCATCGATTCGCAGGGGCGCGCTAACGATGAGGTCGGTCAACATCGCTTTCAGGGCGCAACTCGTTGTGCCTGAGCAGCGGCAACTTTATGACTACTGGTTGGAGTGCACGTCCGGACAGGACTTGCCCACGAGGACGGATATCAATCCGGCGCAGATCCCCAGGCTCTTGCCCTATATTACCCTGGTCGATCTCTGCGACGACATCGGCAACAGCAAGGTCAGGCTGGCCGGCACCAGGCTTCGCGATGTCTATGACCGCGAGATCACCGGCCTCAGTCTCGATGAACTCGACTATGGCTCAAAGCGCGATTACTGGATGGCCGCCTACCGCCACACGGCAAACGAGGGCAAGCCCACCCAGGGCATTGTGCGGGGCCCAAGGGTGAACAAGGAACATCTGGTGCAATACTGGATCAAGCTGCCGCTCGCCAATGCCGGCAATCAGAGCATCGGCATGATTCTCGGTCTCGACTATTTCCTCTCGGCCATCGACGACGAGAATCGCCAGGCCGAATCCGCGTGATCGGAAAATAAGCACAAATAGGTATTGAGTCCTTCGACAAAACATGTCTATATTCTCCTAACGCAAGGAGAGCATGCAAATGACGAAAGCGACGACACCCATCCAGCGGAGCCGCGTGGCGACACCAACCCACGGAAAGCCCGGATACAATGATGCCGAGAGCCCGTTGTCATGGCTGCACAGCCGCAAGCTGATTTCCGACATACAATACCTGGCTGGCGAAAGACTGCGCGCCGATTTCGAGCGCGCCATGCTCGCGGGCCGGGTGACCACCAACTGGGATACGGCTGGAACCGGCAGCCGGGGCGGCAATGTTGCGGCCGAGATGAGCGACGGCGCCCTGGCGGCACGGCAGCGCTATCACAATGCCGTAGCGGCAGTGGGACCAGAGCTGGCGAGCATCCTTCGCCATGTCTGCTGCATGGCGTCTGGTATCGAAGCGGCGGAGCGGGCGTTGGACTTGCCCAAGCGCAGTGGCCGCGCCATCCTGGGGTTAGCGCTCACCGGCTTGGCGCGCCACTATGGCTTGCTTGGCCGTGGCACGGCGGGAAATGGTATCGGCCAATGGGGTGCAGCGGATTACCGCCCGGCCATCCCCGAACTGGAAGAGGCCTGAACGGCCGCCGCGGCATCCGCCTGGATACGCTGAATCATTGAGGCAAAACCATTGGAACGCTGTGGCGTCAGATGATCCTTGAGGCCGAGTTGCGCCAATATCGGTGCTGCATCGGTGGCGACGATGTCGCGCGCCGGCCTGCCGGAATAGATCATGAAGGCGATAGCGATGAGCCCCTTGACGATCAGGGCATCGCTGTCGCCCGTGAATGTCAGCACGGGGTTCCGGTCATCGCCGCTGATGGACGAGGTGATCCACACCTGGCTGGCGCAGCCGCGCACTTTGTTTTCGGCGGTGTGGTCTTCGGGCGGCAAATCGCGGAGGTCGCGGCCAAGTTCGATCACGTGACGGTAACGGTCTTCCCAATCGTCGAGAACCTCGAAATCCGCGAGCAGTGTGGCGATGGTAGTCAAAGGCATTCCCGATCTGAAGGCGATGAGCGATCAGATAGGCTGCCAGGCGTCGAAGCTCAACCTTGATTCTGTTGCTGTGGCGGCTTCTTCTTGATGGGACCGCGCCATTCGGGGATCACATCCTCAAGCTTCAATGTTGACTGGCTCTTTGGCTCCACAATTGCCGCCTCTGCGAGCATCGTTCCGGTCTTCAGCGGATCAGCGGTGATCGCCTCTTGCGATTGACCGGGAAGGGCGGGATCGCCGGTTGATTCGGACGCCCATTCATAGATCAGCTTGACGCTGTACTTGGCCTTGGCTTCGAGCTTGGCCGCAACATAGGCTGCGGTGCTGCAAAATCCCGGTTGGCGGGCGCAAAACCCTGCGACATCGGTAACCGCCGACGAGGCTGACGACAGCATGTCGAGGGTCGAGACCTGCTCGCCCTGAACGCTGGCATTGGCCGCTGCGACGTCTTCAGGTGGCGAAGGCAAGAGAAAGCCGGCCCCCGAAAGCACAAGTAATGTTCGTATGAGACGCATCCCCGCACCCCTTTTTGACTACCATACATCTAGCAAAACCATGTTGAATTGACATAAATCTTGGAAGTACAGTTTGAATTGCAGTTGAATACAATTTTATACTTCATCTTAAGAGAGTTTTAACCATGGATGGCCAGATTGAGCTGAAATTTGCTGGTGCTTGCGGGGCGCCGGGAAAGGCCCCGTTAACTGTGCGGGTGCAAGTTAGGGGCAGGTAATGCGCAAGCGCGCGCCGGAGGCGGACGAAGTGTTTCGAAAAGTGAGTTCGGGTCGGCAGGATGCGTAATTTCATGCTGAAGGACATCCGCTCCCGGCGGATGATGCCGCTGGTGGCCTGGAGTTTCACCGGGCTGCTTGGCCTGGCGATTACCGGCAATGCATTCTTCGGCCAGCCTGACAGTGGCCGTTCGCTGGCGGCAGGCGATCCGGCCATCGAAGGCAATGCCCGGATTGATGTCGACGCGCCCGGAAATGGCGGCCGCACCATCCAGCTGAAATATGATCCAGTTGTCGAAGCCGTGCAGCGCGAACTCGCCGCCGCCGGTTATTACAAGGGTTCTGTCGATGGTGTAATCGGCCGCAAGACCAAGCAGGCGATATCGGCATACCAGTCCGCCGCAGGATTAGAGCCCGATGGCAAGCCGTCCTCCGATCTGGCCGAGCACATCCGCTACACCAGGGAAGTAGCTGAGGCGTCACTTTTCACCGGCACCATCGAGGCCGATCCGGACGCTGAAACCAGAGCCACCGTGCGCCGTGTGCAAACCGGATTGGCCGAGTTGGCTTACAGCCCCGGCGAAATCAACGGTGAACTGACACGCCAGACCCGCAATGCCATCCTCGCATTTCAGCAGGACCGCAAACTGCCGGAGACCGGCGAGATCTCCGATGACCTCGTAGCCGAGCTGGGCAAGATGAGTGGCCAGTCGGAACTCACCCAAGACTAGATAGCAAGACCAGTGACCTTGCGCCTCAAGACCGGCATCTGGGTGAGTGCCTTCCTGCGCCGCTCTCAGGTACAAGGGATGTTTGGTGCCGTCATCCGCAAAGGCGCCGAGGAGGCGGGTGCGGTCTATGTGATCGTCAATCATCTCGATGGCACTTGCCATCTGTTCGGACCGGCACCTGGCCCTTCGCATGACGGGGAAGGCGAACGGCGCTGGAGCGTCGAATTGACGTCGCCCACAACAATGCCGGAAATCGATGACCTTCTGGCGCGCAAGAAGCGCTTCGATCCCGACATCTGGATCGTCGAAGTTGAAGACCGCAAGGGCACTGCCGGACTCGTTGCATCGGCTTAGGTCATTGTTAACTATCCCGGAGTTTAATCCGCTGCATCGCCGGAGCATCTGGCTCCGCAATGAGAGAGCGAACGCCATGAGTGCCGTCATCGTATTTCCTGCAGGCCGCACCCGCCCGGTGGCGCAGCAAGAGTTTTCAGGTAGTGCTGAAGTGATTATCTTCCCAGGGGTGCGCGTCGAGCGGTTGGCGTTCGACTTGGCCGAGCGGCTACCGGCACTTCGCAATGGTTCGGCTCAACAGGTCCGCGCCGGCGACTTCGACTTCTATTGAGAAGGCGGCAGCGCCGAACTGCAGCTGCTGCGCGCCACCGCACTTGCCGCCGCCGTCCTTAGGGCCGGATCGGCCAGCGGATACCAGACCACCGCAAGGCCTCTGGGCTCGGGCGACTGCACCGTCCAGCCGCTGTCGAATTCGGGGCGCTCCTTGTCGGTGGCCTGCACCAGCATTTCAATAAAGCCCGGCGCCTTTGACAAACTGACATTGAAGATGTTGGAACCCGACTGGCGGTTGTTGACTGTATAAATAGTCTCGCCCTTGTCGCTGTAGATCGTCGTGAGCCAGAATCCGTCGGGCAGATTTGCCGACAGGGTCACGCTGCCCTGCGACACATCGAACAGGCAGATGCCGGTGACACCATTGCGCGGCAAGCCAGGCAGAAGCTGCGCCTGGTCTTCCGGCGGCAGGATGAAAAAATGATTGGCGCCATGGCCTTTCGACATGCGGGCAATCTCTGACGCGAACATGTAACCTGGCACAAACAGCAGGAAGCTGACATGCGCCACAACCGCGGCGGCGAGTGCAGCGGCGATCCAGAACAGCCGTATCATCACGGGCAATCCTCCCGCGTGATGGTGAAGGGCGGGGTACTGGCCAGGCGCTGGCCACCGCTTGCCAGTGCAGAGTAAAGCAGCGTGTAGCGCCGGGCGGCGTCGGTCTTGAGCCAGTTGCCGGGTTGCGGTGACACCGCGGCATGAACGATTACAGACCCATCCGATTCGCGGATGGTGGTATCGGCACTGGCAATCGCTTGCTGCGACGACGTCTCCACGCCGGTGTTCAATAACACCAGGCTCCACCAGCGTGGCATCTGCCCGGTTGATACGAGTTTGTATCGGCAATCACCAGTCAATGCCTTGCCGAGGGAATCGGTTTCGGCCGTCGCCTCGTCGATTTGGCCGGGCGCCGGAGGTAAGCGGCCCTGCATCATGAAATGCGCCCGGACATAGAATGCCGAACTCCCTGCAAGGCCTTCCGCACGGCTGTTCCAGATGCCGTTGCCGCCCAGCGGTTCGTCACCAGTGTTCTCGATCACCACATAGGCGCTCGCCATGCCAGCAATTATGCCGGCCACCAAATACGCCATCCCTTCTGCAAGGCTTCGCATGTCAATGATCAGAAGATACTATCAAGGATGTTCTTCTTCTTTTTCTTCTTCGGCTTCTCGGCTTGTGACGGCGGCTCGGACGAGCCTCCGATGCCACCGAAAATCTGCTTGAACAAACTCTTCTTCTTGGCGCTGCTGTCGGATTGCACGTTGGCTTTCGGCAGAATGAGAGCAACCTCTTTGCGTTTTTTGGCTGGCTTCGCTGCGGCAACCTTCGGCGTTTCCTCGAACAGGTCGAACATGCCATTGAGCACGTTGTTGACGTCACCCGATTCAGTTTCGGTGGGGGTGTTCCCATCCACGCTCTGGTCTGTCTCGTCGCTGACCGGCTGTTGATCGCCAGCCTTCGCATTGTCAAGCAGCGCCACGGCGTAGGTATCGTCATAGGGAACGCCCGCCAGGCTGACCGGCGTGAGCCCGCGCTCGGCTTCGAGCATGATGCGTTTCCAGGTGGGAGCCGGGATCAAGCCTCCCGTCACTTCCTTCATCGCGGTGAAGTCATCATTTCCAAACCACACGCCGGTGATGTGATGGCCGGTGAAGCCGACATACCAGGCATCGCGATAGCCTTGATTGGTCCCGGTCTTGCCGCCTTGCGGCGTAAAGCCCAGATCGGCGCGTCTGCCCGTTCCATTCTTCACGACCGCCGACAGCATCGAGTTCAGTTCCGCCACCTTGTCTTCCGAAAAGATGCGGCGCGGCGCCATGCTCTGGGTTTCCGAGCGGCTATAGATGAGATCGCCGTTGGCCCGGCGAATTTCGAGAACGGCGTAGGGCTTGGCCGCGAAGCCACCCGATGCGAAGGCGATGTAGCCGGTTGTCAGGTCCATTAGCGACAATGCGCTGGTGCCAAGCACCATCGGCGCCCAGGTTTCAAGCTCGCCCCGGATGCCGGCATCATGCGCGGTCCGGATGATCGCCGACCGGCCGATGGCCACCATCAGTTTCACCGGAACGGAATTGTAGGAATGTGCCAGCGCGTTGCTGAGCGTCGTGCGGCCGGCATATTTTCCGCTGTAGTTCTTCGGGCTCCAGTTGCCCACCGTCACCGGGCCATCGACCACGATATCGGTGGGTTTGTAGCCATCGAGCAGTGCCGCCATGTAGACGAAGGGCTTAAACGACGAGCCTGACTGGCGAAGCGCATCGGTGGCGCGGTTGAACTGGCTGGTTTCGTAGTCCCTGCCGCCAACGATCGCCTCGACCGCGCCATCTGGCGCCATGGTGACGGCTGCCGCCTGCGACATGTTGAAATGCGCGCCGTTGGTGTCGAGTTCCTCGTTGATGACGCGTTGAGCAACGGTCTGCAGCGGCAGGTTGATGGTGGTCTTCACCTCCAGCACAAAGTCGCCGCTGATCTTGCGCTCATCAAGGGCTGCAATGGTGTCGCGATAGGCCCAGTCAAGAAACCAGTTCGGGCTGTCGGCGATGCTCTGGGCGATTGCGGTCGCGGGTTCGCGCCTAGCCTCAAGCAATTCGCCTTGGGTGATGAAGCCTGCATCAAGCATGCGATAGAGAACGGTGTTGGCGCGTGCCTGTGCAACGCTGAGGTTTTTATGCGGCGCATACTTCGACGGTGCCTTGAACAGGCCCGCCAGCATGGCTGCCTCGGGCAGGGTGATGTCGCGCACCGATTTTCCAAAGTAAAATTGCGAGGCCGCTTCGACACCGTAGTTGCCGCCACCGAGATATGAGCGGTCGAGATAGAGTTTGAGGATTTCCTCCTTGCTCAACCGAGCCTCGATCCACAAGGACAGGAAAGCTTCATGCACCTTGCGGCGGATGGTGCGTTCGGGCGAGAGGAAAAGGTTCTTAGCCACCTGCTGCGTGAGCGATGAGCCGCCCTGCACCACATCATTGGCCCTGGCATTCTGCACGATGGCCCGCAGCGTGCCGATGACGTCGACACCGAAATGCTCGCAGACGCGCGCGTCTTCGGTGGCCAGCACCGCCTTGATCATCGCCGGAGGAATATCCTCGAGTGGAATGGCGTCATCCTGGCGGATACCGCGGCGGCCGATGATCTCGCCATTCGCATCGGTAAAGGTCACGGCATATTCACGGCCGCGGTTCCACACGTCGCCCGTTCCGGAGAACGGCGGCAGCGCATAGGCCAGCATGATGAAACAGGCGAGGACCCCGAACGTGAAGCCATCATCCAGCAAATCGATAGCAAGGCGCTTAACACCACGCAGGCGGAACCCATCGAGGAAACTCGCATAGGCCGAGCCCCAGCGCTTCAGGAAATCCCAT
>JANLTS010000305.1:0-18743 GCA_031363045.1 Hyphomicrobiales bacterium | reverse complement strand
TTTGCAAGACGCCTCTCACGCAAAACCGCGCAGCAGGCACCTGCATAAAATTCATGCAAGAGATTGCTATCCCTTGGCACTCTCCAATTGCCCGGTGCGCGCCGATTTCAGCACTGCATCGGTGACGAGATCGGTCGCCAGCGCGTCGCGGAACGTCGGGGCGGCGGGCTTTCCGCTGCTCAAGCCATCAAGGAAATCGGCGGCCTGATGGATGAAAGTGTGCTCGTAACCGATCTGCAGGCCGGGCACCCACCACTTCGCCATATAGGGATGATCGCTATCGGTGATGTGCAGCGAACGCCAGCCGCGCGTGCGGCTCTCGTCGCGGTGATCGAAATATTGCAGGCGATGGAGATCATGCAGGTCCCAGGCTATCGAGGCATGTTCGCCGTGGATCTCGAGTGTATAGAGCGCCTTGTGGCCACGGGCATAGCGCGTTGCCACGAAGCTCGCCAGCGAGCCATTGTCGAAGCGCGCGAGGAAGAGTGAGGCATCGTCGATGCCGACCTTCTCGGTCTTGCCGGTGACAGTGTGGTGGCGCTCGGTGATAAAGGTCTCGGTCATGCCGGATACCGTCTTGATGCCGCCGTTGAGCCACATGGCGGTATCGATGCAATGGGCGAGAAGATCGCCGGTGACACCGCTTCCTGCAACACTGGCGTCAAGACGCCACAGGCCCTGGCCGCCCTGCGGCAGATCCTTCGAGATGGTCCAGTCCTGCAGGAACTTGGCGCGGTAATGGAAAATCTTGCCGAGGCGACCTTCGTCGATCAGCTGCTTGGCGAGTGTCACGGCGGGCACGCGGCGGTAATTGTACCAGACCATGTTGGCGACACCGGCCTTCTCGACGGCGGCGACCATCTTTTGCGATTCGGCAGCGGATCGGCCCAAGGGCTTTTCGCACATCACCATCTTGCCAACGGCAGCCGCGGCAAGCGCGATCTCCATATGCGTGTCGTTGGGACTGGCAATGTCTATCAGGTCGATCGACTTGTCATCGATGAGGCGCCGCCAATCGGTGACGCTCGATTCATAGCCCCACTGGTCGGCGAAGGCCTTGGCCTTGGCGGCATCGCGCGCGCAGGTAGTCTTCAGCACTGGCGTGTAGCCGATGTCAAAAAACTGCGGCACCTGCTTGAAGGCGTTGGAGTGGGTGCGGCCCATGAAGCCGTAACCCACCATGCCGATGTTGAGTTTCTTTTTCGCCATCACGCCACCCAGCCGTGCTTGTCGCGAATCTTGATCATCGCGGCGAGGACGTTGGTCCAGGTCTTGGGGTTCATCATGACTTCCGGCGGGAACATGCAGCCATCCCAACAGATGTGCCGGAAGGCCTTGGTAAGTTCGTTGTTGTTATCGCGTAACCAATATCCGGCGTGCTTGGTGATGTTGAGCTTGCCTTGTTTGTCATCGACGAGGCAGTGATGGCCTGTCTTGTCGTGATAGCCCAAGCCCTTCACAGTGCCGTCGTTCTGGGCCACATGGAAGTCGATGGTCCAGGGTCTCAGCGCATCGGTCATCTTCTTCAGCGCTTCATCAAGGACAGTCTTGTCCTTCCAGTCATATTTGGCAGGAAGCAGGCGCGACTTCGGCGCGTTGTAGCCCATGGTGTAAAGCAATGTGTGGGCCATGTCGGCCTGGAAGCCGATTGTCTGCGGGCGATCGGTTTCCTCAAAGGTGTTCAGCATGTCCTTCCAAGAGTTCATGCCGCCCCAGCAGATTTCGCCCTCGCAGGCGAGACGCTCGCCATAGTCGCAGGCAACACTGCAGGCCTCGCGGAACGTCTTGGCGATCTTCTTGGTGTTGCCCACAGGATCCTTGGCCCACTCAGCAGTGCTGGAGGCCGAATCAATGCGGATGACGCCATAGGGCCTCACTCCGAGGTCGCGGAGCCTGGCACCGAGCCTGCAGGACTTTTCCACGTTGCCGACAAACTTCTTGCGGTCACTGGCCGAACCCATGGCGGAGCCGCCACCGACGGGCGGCCAGACCGGTGCCACGATCGAGCCGATGTTGAGGTTGTGCCGCTTGGCCTTGTCGGCCAGCTTCTTCACTTCATCGTCAGTAAAGTCGATGGTTGTGTGCGGGGCGGCATGGAAAATGTCGATGCCGTCGAATTTGACGCCATCAACCTCTGCCTTGACGGTCAAGTCGATCATTGTGTCGAGTTCGATGGCCGGAATTTCGGCCGAGCCACGGCCCACGAGGCCGGGCCACATCGCATTGTGAAGTTTGGGGAAATTGTTCTTCGCCGCCATGTGTCCTCCCACGCGGTTTAAGTATTTTTTTGAATCTTAGACGGGAATCGGGCTTGCTGTCCAGAACTGTTATACTAGTATGACAGAATGTCGTTTGATCTTTCTTCGGCTCGCCTCGACCGGTCGCGGCCACTGCGTGAGCAGATTTACCCAATGGTGCGGGCACTATTGCTGACCGGGGTCATCAGGCCAGGCGAGGCAATTGACGAGAAGGCTATCGCAGCGCAGCTCAGCGTGTCGCGCACGCCGGTGCGCGAGGCGGTGAAGCGATTGTCGGACGAGCATCTGGTGGAAGTCTTCGCGCAATCGGCGACGCGCGCCGCCCGGATCGACGCCAAGGAGATCGAGGAATCCTATCTCATCCGCCGGGCGCTGGAGATGGAAAGTGCCGGCCAGGCTGCCGTCCACATGAACCAGGACCATGCGGATCGGCTCTCCGATATTCTGGTGATGCACGCGCGCGCCGCCGAGCGGCGGCATTTCGTCGAGGCCATCGCGCAAGATGACGCCTTTCACCGCTACATCACCGAGATCAGCGATCTGCCGCGGCTGTGGAGCACCATCGAAATCTCCAAGGCACAGCTCGACCGCTGCCGCCACTTGATGGTGCCGCGCGCCGGACAAGCGGAGGCGACGCTCGAGCAGCACCGTGAAATCATCCGTGCACTGAACAGCCGCGATCCGGCCAAGGCGGCAGGCGCGATGAGAGCCCATCTTGATGCCGCCTATCGCAGCACCGTGGCCGTACTCGAAGGTCCGGGGCTGGGATAGTCAACGGGGCGGCGCGCAGGATTGGCGTACCACGAGTTCAGGCCTCAGCATGATGCGCTGCGGCTCAGCCGTGCTCCCGGCAATACGGTCTGTCAGGAAGCCCAAAGCCGCGGCGGCCATTGCGTCGATGGGCTGGCGCACCGTTGTCAGGGCGGGCGAGAAGGCTACCGCCCAGGGGAAATCGTCGATGGCAGCAATCGAGATGTCGCGCGGCACCGAGAGGCCCGCCACCGCCACCGCCTGCATCACGCCGATCAGCATCTGATTGTTGGACACGAAAATCGCGGTCGGACGATTGGCGAGACCGAGAAGCTCGAGTCCTACCTTGCAGGCCTCTTCAACATGGAAATCTCCACGCCTCATATGCTCCGTAAGCGGAGTAATTCCATGGCGCTCAAGCGTTGCCTCGAAGCCATAGTGCCGCTCGCGGCTGACAAAACGATGCGACGGACCGGCGACGATGGCGGCCGACTGGTGACCAAAGGACAAGATATGTTCTGTCGCCAGTTCAGCGGCCAACCGGTTATCCATCACCACGGTATCAAGACCGATACCCGTTGGCGCGTTGTCGACTGCCACCAGCGGCATGTCATCAGCATAGCCTGCGAGCTTGCTGCAATCGCCTTCGCTGCCGCTCGGTAGAATGATCGTTCCGGCCGCCCGATGCGAGCGCATGAGGCGGATCAGCTTTGCCTCGCTGCGCGCGTCATCGTCACTGACACCGAGGATCACCGTGCGCCCCGCCGCAGCCGCACGTCGCTGTACGTCGTGCACAAACTGAGTGTAGAAGGGATTGGTTATGTCCGGCAAGATCAAGCCAATAAGCGCAGACTTGCCACTCTTCAGGCCGCTTGCCATGGCGTTGGGCGCAAAGCCCAACTCGTCAATGGCCGCGAGTACACGCTCCTTCAGCTCGGGACTGACGAAGCTCGCGCCCGACAGCGAGGCCGACACGGTTGCAATCGACACACCCGCCAGCCGTGCCACGTCCTTCATCGTCGCCATCTGCGATGTTCCTGACGGAGCCGGCTAGTTCCACCAGCCCTTGTGGTCCTTTTTTGGCTGGCGAAGGATGCCATCACCAGCCTTGGGCGGCTCGATCTCCAGCAGATAGCGCTGCACCGGAGACATGCGGTTGTAGAGTTCCGGTGTCAGGTAGTCGAGTTGCAGGAGCTGCTGCGGCAAGTCGCGGCGGGTGTAGGTCAAGTGCAGCATGCGACGGGGCTTGTCGGTTTTCTTCAAGGTTCCGGCATGCCAACCGGATGAATTGCAGATGATGGCCGAACCTGCCGGCGCCTGCACCAGCACCTCGCCCGGATAGGGTGCTCCCAGATCCCGGGGGATACGCGCCGCATCCTCAGGCGACACGGGAGCTGGCTCCCAGTCGCCGATGTTCACATAAGGCACATTGATCGGCGCCCACTTGTGCGAGCCCGGAACGATGCGGGTCGGACCGTTATCAAGCGTCATATCGTCGAGCATGATCATCGAGTTCACCACCCACCAGTCGTCGGCGAATTTCTTCGGCACATCGACATGCAGGTCCTGATTGCCGTAACCCTTGACCGGATCGCGTAGATTGGCGCCATGCACCTTGATTTCGCCGAGGAGATAAGCCGACGCCGCCAGCACGTGTGGAATCCACAGGCATTTGTCGAAGGCCTCGGTCTTGTTGAAGATGTTGGAGATGCGCCGGGCGCCGGGTTCGACGTGGACCTCATGGCCGCCCTTTTCGCTCTCGGTTGAATGGATGCGTTCGAACTCTGAGCGCATCCGGGCAACATCATCGGCAGCAAGAGCGTTCTCGACAATGAAGAAGCCCTGCTCGTCAAACTGCCTTTTCTGCGCGTCCGATAGCGTGTCCGGCCCGACACCAAGTTCTCTCAGGGCCTGTCTGGTGTACATCGCTCACTCCCATTCCATTGGCTGTTCGCAAGTCAATTAAACGATTAGCTAAACGTTTCGTCAAGAGAAAAGCATGAACTATGCGGCATGTGTTGATTGCCCGGCCAATCGGCCTATCTATGCTGACATGGGCTGGTCAATCACCATCGGCCGCATCGCCGGAACGGCAGTGCGGTTACACTTTACTTTTCTGTTGTTCCTCGCCTGGATCGGGATTGCCGATTACATCGCCGGAGGGCCTGCGGTAGCGCTCGATTCGCTGGCCTTCATCGTTCTGGTGTTTGCCTGCGTCACGCTGCATGAGTTCGGGCATATCCTGATGGGGCGGCACTTCGGCATCGCGACGCCGGACGTGATTCTGTCACCTATCGGCGGCATCGCCAACATGGAGAGAATGCCCGAGAAGCCGATGCAGGAGCTGCTCGTCGCCATCGCCGGTCCACTGGTGAACGTGGTGATTGCGCTGCTGCTGGTGATGGCGTTCGGCATTGCATTCGGCGAACTCAGCAACCTCAATTTTGCCACGGCGACGCTGGCCGAGCGGCTGGCCCTGGTGAACGTCAGCCTGGTGCTGTTCAACCTGGTGCCGGCCTTTCCGATGGATGGCGGCCGTGTGTTGCGGGCCCTGCTCGCCATGCAGATGGGTCCGCGAAAGGCCACCGCCATCGCCGCGCGCATTGGCCAGGGCTTTGCCTTTGTCTTCGTGTTGCTGGGCCTGTTCTACAATCCCATGCTCATGCTGGTTGGCGTCTTCATTTATTTCGCCGCCGGGTCTGAACAGCAGGATTCTGCCTTCAGCAGTTTTGCCAGCCGGCTGAACGTCAAGGACGCGATGGAGCCACAGCCAATCATTCTGCAGCATCAGGCGCCGTTGTCCGAGGCCGTCGACCATTTGCTCCGGACGCCGCAACGCGATTTTCCGGTTGTTGATGGCAATGCCCGGGCCGCGGGGTTCCTCGACCGTGAAGCGATGCTGCTGGGACTCAGCGCCCATGGCCCGGATACTGCCATCGCAACAATGATGCGCGAGAGCCTGCCGTTGCCCCAGGACATGAGCTTGATCGAAGCCTTTGCCGCGCTGCGCCAACGCGGCGCCCGGGCAGAAGCCGTGATCGATGCCAGCGGCCGCATCGTCGGTGTGCTGACGCTTGAAAACATTGGCGAGATGATGATGGTGGAAAAGGCCCGCCCCGGTTTCAGCTTCCCGAAGCGGCGCTGACGCAGGCGCGGGTCAGTCAACTTGTCAGTTCAGCCGCAACTCTATATGCAACGCAGCATTTCAACCTTCGGGCAAATCAAGACGCCGGCGCCTTAATGAAACAGGTCTTCGAGATATTCTTCAAGGCGGAAGGCACCAGGCCCACCTTGGTGCTGCTCTGCCTGTTGATCGCGGCGCTGTGCGAGGCGGTGGGCCTGGGATCATTGCTGCCTGCTGTGACGATCATCGCCGGCGATGGCGGCGGCACGCAGAACTCAGCTTTCGGCAAATCCATCTCCGAGGCCTTTAACTGGGTGGGAATCGCCCCGACGCTCGGCAATCTCATCCTGATCATCATAGCCGCCATTGTGTTGAAATCCGCCATCAGCTTTGGCGCGCTGACGTATGCCGGCATGTCGGCCTCGAAAGTGTCGATCAATCTGCGGCAGAAACTGCTGGACGCCGTGTTCGGCGCCAACTGGCGATTCTATTCCGACCAGCATGGCGGCAATTTCGCCAATGCGGTGAGCAACGATGCGACGCGCGCCGGCGAAGCCTATCTCAATGCCGCGCAGTTCTCGGCACTCGCCATCCAGTCGACCATCTTCATGATCGTGTCACTCTTCATGGACTGGCGGCTGTCGCTGCTTGGCTTGGGTGCGGGCATCATCATGGCCGTCGCCCTCAACGGGCTCATCATCTCCACCAAGAAGGCGGGTTATAAGCAGACCGACCGCACCCGTCAGCTCACCGTCATGGTGGTCGACCTTCTCGCCAACATCAAACCGCTCAAGACCATGCACCGCTATGCGGCGATGAAGGGGTCGCTTGGCGACACGATGCGGCGGCTGCAACGTAGCCTGAACATCCGCGAAATTTCGAAACAAGGCTTGCAGCAGAGCAGCGACGCGCTGGTGGCGATTGCCGTCGGCTCGGTCATCTATATCTCCTACGTGATGTGGAAGGTGCCGCTGGCGCAATTGCTGGTGGGTGGCATCATCTTCCTGCGCGTCATCCAGAACGTCGCCAAGCTGCAGCGCCTGATGCAACAGATGGTGCAAGTCGAAAGCGCGTATGCACGCTTGAGCCAGCTGATCGGCCAGGCCGAGGCCAACCGCGAAGTCCACACCGGAACCAAGACGCCTCAAACGCGGGGCCACTGCCGCTTCATCGATGTGAGCTTCTCGTATGGTGACACGGCCGTTCTGAGCAACGTCAATCTCGATATCCCGGCGGGTGGCATCACCGTGTTGCAAGGTCCCTCAGGTGCCGGCAAGACGACGATCATCGATCTGTTCATCGGCCTGCATGAGCCGTCGACCGGGCGCATCCTTATTGGCAATGACCCGCTGCCGGACCTCGACATCGTAAAGTTCCGCCGCCAGATCGGCTATGTGCCACAGGAATTGACCCTGCTGCATTCAACCGTGCGCGAGAACATCACGCTGGGCGACAAGAGCATCGGCGATGACCGGGTCAATGCCGCACTCGAACTCGCGGGGGCTGCCGATTTCATCCGCGACATGCCGCTGGGTCTCGACACCGATGTGGGCGAAACCGGCGGTAAGTTATCCGGCGGGCAACGGCAACGCATTTCACTGGCCCGCGCGCTTGTTACCAATCCCGACATCCTCATCCTCGATGAGGTCACCAGCGCGCTCGATCCCGGCACGGAAGCCGAGATCGTCAGCAACATCGCCGATCTGCAACAACGCTACACGATCATCGTCATCACTCACCGCGAGGCCTGGGCTTCCATTGCCGACCGGCTCTACGATGTCGGGCGCGGCGAGGTGAGCGAAGTGATGGCAACGCCGCCGGCGCGCGCGGTAGGGCAATTGCAATGACACTGCCGCTGGAACGGGCCGCCGAAACGCTTGTTAACATTCTGCCCGATGGTCCGCGCATCGCCATCAAGCGCAAGGCCCGCATGTTGTGGGAGCAGAAGCAGTTTGCGCGCGCCGATGTCAGTGTCATCGCCCACCCCAAGAGCGGCAGCACATGGCTTCGGTTCCAGTTGACCAGACTCTATCAGCGCAAGCACGGGCTCGACGTCTCGGTGATCCCCGATGTCGAACGGTTGCACCTGCTCGACCCTGCCATTCCGCAACTCTATATGGCCGGTTATGAATTCATGAAGCGCGTCCTGGCCAAGCCCGCCCCGCAAGCTGAGCTCGAGACCAAGGCCTGCGTCTTCCTGTTGCGGCATCCGATCGACGTTACCGTGTCGCTGTATTTCCATATCCAGAAGCACGCCGAGCGTGAGCGCAAGCTGTTCAACGATTGGCCGATGGACTTGAGCCAGACCTCGATGATGGATTTCATCACCACGTCGCCCTGGGGATTGATGGAGGCCATCGGCTTCTACAACAATTGCCTGCGCCACGCCGAAGCCATGAACCGCGCCTACGTAATCCGCTACGAGGACATGCTGCAGCATGGATTTGAATCGCTTTCCGGTATTGCATCCTTCATTGGTCATCCGGTAACGGCAGACGATGTTCGCGAGGCGGTCGACTTCACCTCGTTCGAACGCTTGCGCGAAGCCGAACTCAAGAACACCTTCAAGACGCCGCGTCTTAACGCCGCCAATCCGTCGGACCCTAACAGCTTCAAGGTGCGGCGCGCCAAGCTCAATGGCTATCGTGACTATTTTGATGCCGATCAAATCATCAGGCTCGAAGCCATGGTTGACCAGCATCTCGACCCGCGCGCCGGCTATCATTCGGCCAAGCCCGCGGCACAGGTCAATTGACCGAAATGGAGTTTTGCCCATGAACTATCTCGACGTCGCAAAGTTTCAAACCGCGCCAGCCACGCGTGTGCCGTTTGAATTCGTTACGGTTCCCGCCTTCGTCAGCGGCAAGGCTTTGTCAGCGGTCAACACGGACTTCCCGAAGATGGAACGGGCCGGAAATTTCCCACTCGACAAACTGACATATGGCCCGCATTTCGCCGCCTTCGTCGAACAGCTGAAGGGCGATGAATTTCGCCAGGCGGTGGAAGCAAAGTTCGGCATGAACCTCAAGGGCCTCAAGCATCTCATCACGGTGCGCGGTTTTGCCGAGACGTCAGACGGTAACATCCACACGGACGTGCCCTCGAAGGTCGTCACCGCGCTGATCTATCTGAACGAAACCTGGGATTCGACCGGCGGCATGTTGCGCCTGCTGCGCAATGGCAAGGACCTCGAGGATTACATCGACGAAGTTCCGCCGATTGGTGGCACGCTGCTGATGTTCAAGCGCTCTGACAATTCATGGCATGGCCACAGGCCATTCGAAGGCGTGCGCCGGACCATTCAGATCAACTGGATCGACGAGCGGGTGAATGACACCATCCACGGCCTCGGCAAGGTTGGCCGCCGCATCAAGAAGGCCCTCGGTCTGGTCGAATGACGGCGGGAAACAGCACCGCCCAACGCGCGCTGGCCGCAGTTAATACAGCCACGCGCCTGGTGTTTGGCCCGGTGCGGGTGAAGACATACCGGTGGGTGAAGTCGCAGATCGATCTCAAGCGGCTGGCGGCGGCGGATGTCGCTTTTGTTTCCTATGCCAAGGCCGGCCGCACCTGGACACGGGTGATGATGTCGCGGCTTTATCAGCAGAAGTACGGGCTGCCGCCCGATGCCATCATCGAGCGTGAAAATCTTCACAAGATGAACCCGGCGATTCCGGTGTTCCTGTTCACCATGGGAAACTACATCGCCGAGCGCCACGCCATTGGTGCAACGCCATCGCCTTATGACGCCAAGAAGCTGATTTTCCTGGCGCGGCATCCAGCTGACACCGCCGTCTCCTTCCACTTTCATCTCAACAACCGCATCCCGGCGCATTTGCGCGATATCAAGAAGCTGCCTACGTTTACCGAAGGCCGCGATGTCTTCGCGCATCTGCAAGACCCGCGTGTCGGGTTGGTCCATGTGATTTCCTACATGAACCAATGGATCGAAGCGCTGGAGAAACACCCACGCCACATCCTCCTGCGCTATGAAGACCTGCGCAGCGATCCACTGGCGCAGCTTCATCGCATTGCCGACTTTCTCGGCGAGAGCTTCACTGAGGAGCAATATGCCGAGGCGGTGGAATTCGCTTCTTTCGAGAAGCTCAAGGAAAAGGAAGCCAGCGACTTCTTCAGTAATTCGCGCCTTCAGGCCCGCGATGCCGCCAACCCCGACAGTTTCAAAGTGCGGCGCGGCAAGAGTGGCGGCTTTCGCGACTATCTGACGCCTGAGCAAATTACCTGGGTTGAGACCGAAACGGCGGCAAAACTCGACAAGCGTTTTGGCTACGACGAACTTGCGGTTTGAGGCGGCCGGTCTTCTCAGCGCGAGAAGACATCGAACAGGCGGCGCGCCGCGCGCAGTGGGCCCTGGAACTTCTGCAGCGTCTTTCTGATGCGGCGCCATTTGCTCCAGCGCGTATTGAACAGCGGCAAATGCAGTACCCGGTTGAGCTGCAAGCCATCATTGGTGGCCAGAATTAGTGAGAGTTCGCGCGCGTTGAATTCTACTGGGAGATTGTAGACGGAGATTTCAGGCCGCTTCCACAAAAGTGCGCGCAACGGAATCTGGTCCAGCTTGCTGCCCGTCTGATGATAAGCCTCGGCCCAATCCTTGAACACTTGAGCGGTGGCCTCGCTCCGTCGGTAATACATCACGCCGCTGTTATAAGGATAGTAAGCAGCGGGAACATCATCGGTCACATAGCCCTTGATCGCCATCTTGTCAGGGTGGCGATTTTTGCCGAGGCAGATGGCGAAGTCATACCGCTCCAGCAGCGCAAAGGGTTCGAGAACCGGTCCGACAATGCGCGTATCGCAATCGAGAAACAGCGTGTGGCGGAACGGGCTCATTCCCATGCAGGAAATTTTCGAGCGGGCATGGGGATTTTCGACTTTCACAAACACATCGAAAATGCCGGAGCTGGAGGCGGCGTCACTAAACAGGCAGATCCGCACTTCAGGATGAATAAGTTTGAGACTTTGTGCCGATAGCTCGGCATCCTTGCGGTAGGTGGCGCCAGTGGCCACGTAGATGACGCCACTGTCCTCAAGCATTGCGTTCAACGCTGGATACCTGGACCAGGCTTGCCATAACCTGCCAGCGCCAGGCTGTTCCCGCCGAGCCGCCAGACCCGGTAGCCTCGCTCTTCAAGATAGAGCTTCAATGTGTCTTGCCGTTGCGTCGACAAATGCTCGGTCTCGAAATAGATGATCGCTGGTGCCGTCTTGGCGATATCACATTGATAGATCACTTCGTCGTCAGCACCTTCGACGTCGACCTGCAGGACATCGATTTGCGGTTGCAGGTCGAATGATGCCAGCACATCCAGCAACGGCAGGCAGGGCACGCTGAACTGGCGGATCGCCTTCTCGGGATCGGTGGATTTAGGCAAGAATTTCCGCAACCAGTTGCTGACGTGCTCCCTGCTCGACGAGGTGATGCCGCTGGGTGCCCGATACAACGGCCAACCCTTTCGCGTGGCATATGGCACGTTGAGTTTGGGCCAGTATTCCGGATCGACGGCAAATAGCTCCAGCGTGCCCTTCTTGCCAACCGCGCCATTGAAGACAAACTTTCCAGCATGGAACTTGTAGTTTTCGCGCAGAATGGGAATGAGGAATTCCTGCGGTTCGACCAGGATGACCTCAATGCGCTCCGCATGCTCGCGGATGAAATTATGGAGCGGGTCGCCGGTGGCGCCGTCATTGGCGCCGATCTGCACGATCCTCAGGTTGCCTTTGGCTACTATGGCGCCCAATAGCGCGCAGAAATAGAGTCCGGCGTTGCCATTGGGAATCGTCGAATTGCCGATCTTGCTTATTTGGTAGCCGAGACGTTCGGCGATGGTCTTTAAGATGTTCGGCATGATATCCCGTGCGCGGGTGGAGAAATTCCGCGCTCTGAAATGGACTGTTATGGCAGATCGCCCAGCCCAGCAAGTTCAAAAGCGGCGGTGTTTTTGGGCGATGTTGAAGGCCAAAAGCCCGGCGATGCGCGACTGGCCGGCGGGGCCGCGCTCGGCGCGCTGGTGGATGTCGAGATCGGGCTTGCCATTACCCTCGATGATGCAGGCGCCGTCCGCCAGCATGGCCACGTCCCAGCCGACGACGATGCGGTGCGGGAAGGCCTCATGGGCGCGGATGGCAAGATCGACGGCGTCCCGCCAATACGGCAGCGTGCGCCCGGCGAAACGCGCTCCGCTCACCGGATGGGTATCGCGCCAGCCGACAGCGGGCCTGATGCCGATATCCGAGGCGATGCCGATGACACCCGTTGTGAAATCGACTTTGGTTGCGAGCCCCCCTTGATGGAAATTATCAACCACCGAATTACCGATGGCCATGCGGAAGGCGGCGTTCACCGCTTCGGCATGGCCCTGCGCGTTGCGGCAGGTGAGCAACCTCACGGTGGCCAGTGCGCCATTGCTGATATCGTCGAGGTCCGGGTGATTGGCGAGCCGCGGTTGCACCAGAAAATCATCTTTTCGTGATTGCACCCTTAGCTTCGCCATCAGCGCATCACGCGGCATGACCTCGCCATGAGCGTTGCGATATTGGCCACTGGCGATGAAGTCCCAGCGCTCCATGCGATGGCCGCCACTGCCCGAGCGCGGCTTGACGAAGAGATCGGCATCGGGAAGCACAAGGCTTCCGCCTTTTAGCGGCTGCTGCTCGCCGCCCGAAAAATGCATGAGCACCGGCACCGCCCGGATGCCATTCTCGTGGCAATGCTCGGCAAACCAGATCTTGTCATCCATGCGATCAGTGTTGGAGGAGGGTTGCAGCAGACCATAGGCGGGGCCGATGGTTTCATGCGCGGTGAGATAGAGTTCGGCCTGGCATCGCCGATCCGGCAGATAGAGTTCGAACATGTAGTACCAAAAGGGTGCAATTGCATGACGCGCCGCCATCACGATCTGACCCTTCACTTGAGTGTTGACTGGGATGCCGGTTCGCGCGGCGATCTCCTTGCCGTTGCGGCTGGTGAAGACCCAGATCGCCACCAACAATGCAATGGGCCAGATGATGGCGGCGATCAGCGCCTTGAATGGGCCAAATGGCAGGTGCCAATAGGACCATGCATAGTAGCGATGCAGATACTCCGCAGGCGGCAGCGTGTCAGGCGGCAGGGCGAAATAGCGCAGCCGCCGGACGGCCATCGGCAAGCCCGCAACGAGATAGGCTAATCCCTCCGCCCAGCGCAGCATCGCCTTGCGCACGGCGCCCTTCACGCGCGCCAGGCGGTCAGCAAAAGCGGACGATGTGGGGTTTTGATCTGGCATGGTTTTGAATGTGCCGCCGCTCATAGGCCAAAAAGCTGGCGGATGCGAGCCGCCGAGCGTTCAAGCGCATACTGCGGTTCAAGGCGTGCGGCCGGCAGAATCTCGTCTCCAAGCCAGCTGGCAGACCCTGAGGCAATCAGCTTCCGATGCACGATGCGCAAGTCACGTGACCAGCGGACGGGCGCCATATTCATCAGCAGGCGGAAGAATGTCGTGGAGAGATTACGGCCCCGCCAGTGGATGGGCGGCATCACGCCTCCGGCCACGGCTTGCGATTCCTCGGCACGCATCGCTTGGCGGCCCTCCTCGATATCAAAGAGCGAGACAGGCTTTCCGGTCGCACAGGCCTCGGCCAGCATCGAAATCGAATCTGCCGTAACGATGATGCGCTCCGACAGGCCGAGAAACCCAAGAAACGGATTGTCGACCTGTCCAGTTTCCCAACGGTGAAAATGATGCGGCACGGCGATCGCGGCCGCGAGGGCATCGGCAGCTTCAAGTGAAGTGCGCGCACTCGTCGTCACCAGCAGCGATGCGCCGATTGACTTTGCTACATCGCTTGCCTCCAATGCAAGGCGGGCGGCGCGTTCCACCGTGAAGAGATATGGACCGCTGCTGCCACCAACGAGAAGCGCGATCCGCGGGCTCGGCAGATGGCTCAACCGGTCCCGCCAGCGTTCAGCTTCGGCAGCTATTTTCTGCGGTGTCACACCATGGATCGGCAAATCATTCTGCAGGATGTTGGCGGCTTCGGGCAGGCCATATTGCGGCGTGGTGATCACCAGATCGAATTTCTGAGGGTCGGCCCAGGGTGTGCCAATGAAGACGATGCGGAGATTTGAGTTGCCCTTCTTCCTGATCCAGAAGGCTACGGCTTCAGCGCCACGGCCGGCGCAAATAACGAGGTCGGGCCAGGGTGAGGTGATCGGACTCGAGGCCTCAAGATTGACACCCATCAGCGTCGGAAGACCCAGAATCCGCCACGCCTCTTCGGTCTTTCGATAGACCAGGCGCTTGACCTCGAAGGGCCAGCCGAGGCCATCAGCCAGCGCCAGCAACTGGGTATTGTCGCCGGAATGCGGACTGGCCAGTATCCAGAGCCGTGGCGCTATGCCTTCCGGTTGCAATTTGCCGTTCTGCTGCAAAGACATAGGCCTTGTGACACAGGGCTGCCCGGAGGCGGCGTTTGAACCTTCAGCGCGTACATGATACAGGGGCGTCACATTAGCAATAGTTTCGGGGATTCCCATGGCTTCAACCCATGACACTGCGGCAGTCCGGCCTCACATTTTCATCCAGACCAATTCTAAACAATCGATCGGTGCGATCGTTTCGGGCTATTCGATGCAGCGCAATTCGGCACATGCCGACAAATTCGACGTCACCGTGATGCAGCAGGAGGACTATCCGTTCTTCGCCAAGCGCGAAGGCCAGACCTATATGCGCCATGGCACCAAGCGCGTGTGGCACGAGAACGACCTGCAATCCTTCACGCTGACGCGTTTCCTGCCGCCGCAACTGATGGGCTATCAGGGCCGGGCGCTGGTTGTCGATCCGGACGTGTTCGCGGTCGGTGACGTCTGGGAGTTGCTGACGCGCGACATGCAGGGCAAGGCCATCATGTGCCGTGGCTCGAAGTTCAAGAACGGCGCCTTTGCATCGAGCGTCATGCTGCTCGACTGCGCCAAGCTGAAACACTGGGATGTCGAGAAGAGCTTCAACGAATTGTTCGAAGGCAAGCGCGACTATCACAACTGGATCTCGTTGCTGATGGAAGACCGCGCGACCATCAGCACCTTTGAGGACGAGTGGAATGATTTCGACAAGCTGACGCCGGCCACCAAGATGGTGCACAACACGCGCCGCCGCACGCAACCGTGGAAGACCGGACTCAAGGTCGACTATACGCCCACCGAATTTGTGCCCGTGCTCGGCTGGTTCATGCGCATGCGCCGCAAGATGTTTGGCGATCACGCGCTGCTTGGCCGTTACGCGCGCCATCCCGACAAGAACCAGGAGGCATTGTTCTTCGGGCTTCTGAAAGAGGCACACGGCAAGGGCCTGGTCACCGATGCGCAATTGAAGGTGGCGATGGAGAAGAACTTCATCCGCCATGATTCCCTCGAGGTGATGCGGCAGGTGCCTGACTTGAAACCGGTTCAGGCGGCGGCCTGAGATTTATCCCCGTGACGGATAAGCGAGCGCCATCCGAGCCGGAACTCAGGGTGGCCCTGTTCACCGGCAATTATAACTACATCAAGGATGGTGTCGCCCTCACACTCAACCGGCTTGTCGCCTTCCTCCTGAAGCGCGATATCCCGGTGCTGGTCTTTGCACCGGTGGGCGAAAAGCCGGCCTTCGAATCGGTGGGCGAGTTGGTAGCCCTGCCATCGATGGCGATCCCGACGCGCAAGGAATACCGCATCGCGCTTGGCTTGCCCGCTGCCGCCCGCCAAAGACTGAAAGACTTCAGGCCGACATTGTTCCACATCGCGGTGCCGGACATCGCTGGCTACAAGGCACTGAAACTCGCCGCGCAATGGGGCGTCCCGGTGGTCGCCTCATATCACACGCGCTACGACACGTATCTCCGCTTCTATGGATTGAGTTTTCTGGAGAAGCTCGGTCAGCGTTATCTGCGGAACTTCTACAACCGGGTTCGGCGGGTCTATCCGCCGTCCGAGTCGATGGCGCAGATCATCCGCGATGAAGGTCAATCAAGTCACGTCGAAGTCTGGGCGCGCGGCGTCGATGCCGAATTGTTTTCACCCGTGAAGCGCGACATGGCGTGGCGGCGCTCACTGGGGATTGGCGATGACGAGATTGCCGTTAGCTTCGCCGGGCGGCTGGTGAAGGAAAAGAACGTCGCCATCGTGGTGCGGGTTCTGCGTGCGTTGGCATCGCAGGGCCTGCGTATCCGGCCGCTGATCATCGGCGACGGACCGGAGATGAAGGCAATGATGTCGGGCCTTCCCACCGGCGTGTTCCCGGGCTTCCTGCATGGCGAGGACCTGGCGCGGGCCTATGCCTCATCCGACATCTTTTTCTTTCCAAGCGAGAGCGAGACCTTCGGCAACGTGACACTGGAAGCCATGGCGAGCGGCGTTCCGGCGGTCAACGCCATTGCCAGCGGCAGCAATTCGCTGGTGGTCGAGGCGGTGACCGGCCATCTGGTCAATGCCCGCGACGAGACCCTGCTCGCGGCGCGAATCGCCACGCTGGCCAAGGATATGGGTCTGCGCCAGCGCATGGGCACCGCGGCGCGCCAACGCGCCTTGCAATTCAGTTGGGATGTCATCCTGTCGGGCCTCGTTGCGAGTTACAGGCAAGTGCTGCGTGAAGCGCAGGCGGAGAAGAATGGTCACTAATCCGCATGTGTGGATCTTGTGGCGCAGGCGCAAGGGCGACCTCGACCAGATGCTAAGTCTCGTCAAGGCTGTGGGCTGGACGCATGAGATCAAGCGGCTGGAATTCCGTGGTCCCGACATTCCAGCACTCGCACCCTTATTGCTTGCCGCCGGTTCCGATCCCCTGACCGCGCCGTGGCCGGATGTGGTGATGTGCGCCGAGGCACTGCCCAGCATCATCGCGCGGCGGTTGAAGCAGAATTCCGGTGGAAAACTGAAGACCGTCTGCATCGGCAGGCCCGCAGGTACACCCGATGCCTTCGACCTCGTCATCACGACTCCGCAGTATCGCATCCCCAAGTCCGACAATGTGGTGGAGCTTTCGATGCCGTTGGCGGATTCGAAGAATGATCACGCGCCGCCTGCCTATCGGCCCATGCCGCAGGGCCCGTTGATTGCCGTACTGGTAGGAGGAGTCAGCTTTCCCGACGGGTTAGATGGGCTGACTGCATCGCAACTTGTTCGTGATATCCGTCCGTATACAGACCAACTTGGCGGTACGATGGCGGTCCTCACCAGCCCACGTACAGGTGTGGCGGCAATTGCAGCCCTCGACGCCGCAGTGAAGCCGCCGCATCACCTGCAGGTTTTTGGGCGTGGCGAGAACCAATATCGCTCACTGCTTGCCGCTGCCGATGAAATCATCGTAACCAGTGACAGTGTCTCGATGGTTTCTGATGCAATGGAGACGGAAAAGCCTGTCTCAGTTTACCCCCTGCCGCAACATCTCGGGATGAAGTGGCGGGTAACCGAATGGCTCCATGCTCACGCCGTTCGGAAACGTGCGGTGCTTTTGCTGCCCGTTCGCTGGCTGTTCGATGTGGGGGTCTTCGAGGTATCGGCGGACCGGCGGAGACTGTTTGCACAACTTGTTTCCGAGCGGCGCATTGGCTGGTTCGGCGGAGAGCCGCCAATACCCAAGCCAGGTGTAAATTCACAAAACCTCACCACGGCGGCGGCATGCCTTCGCGCTTTGGCCATGAAAGGCCCGTAAAATCTCGAATTCATTTCGACCGCGTCTTCGGCGCCGTGACTGACATTCGGCAGGGTGCATAAGATATGAATTTCGCTCCCGCCGGCGACCGATGCCAGGCTGTGGTGCGCGGCTCGCTGGGCTTGCCATTCGTGTCGCCCTTGCCGATAAACGCGATGAAGGGCCGCGCATCGATCTTGTCGTAGTCCTCGCTGTCGAATCCGCCATCATTACCCGCGGAGCCGGGACCCATGGTGGCGATACCGAAGAACCCGACCGGCTTCAGTGTCTTCTGTTCATGGACCAACCCGGTTGGAGAAAACCGGCGAGTTGCGCCGGTAATCGCCAGTGCAATGGCAGACCCGCCCGACCAACCGGCGACCACCACGCGATAACGCTGAGCGGTGGATGCGGGCCGCCGATCAGCGGGAAGCGATTGATCAGGAAATCCGTGTTTCCCGGACCATGGATTGAGTTGGCTTGAAAGTTTTTGCAGATATCTTCATTGGGAAAAACGTCATTGGCATGTCACTCGTCGCGTTGCGCTAGCGCTCCGCCGCGATCAGCGAGATCATCTCGAACATCATCACCATCGCCACTTGCGCGGTGATCTGTTTGGGGCTGTCCTTGGTCGGCATCAGGCAGACGACATCGCCGCCGATGATGTCGAGGCCCTTCAACCCTTGCAGCAATCGCGTTGCCTCGCGGATCGAGAAACCGCCAAAACCCGGTTCGAGATTGGAGACGCCCGGCGCCACCGAAGGATCGAGCGAGTCGAGATCGATGGTGATGTAGGCCGGCATATCGCCAACGCGCGCGCGGATGAGCTTGAGGGTTTCGGCAATGCCAAGTTCCTCGAACTCGGCCATGGTGATGACCCGGTAGCCCAAGGCCCGGCTCGATCCGCCCACACCTCCGGCATGAATGGCGCTCGATGGATGCCCG
>JANLTS010000280.1:0-1583 GCA_031363045.1 Hyphomicrobiales bacterium | reverse complement strand
GCATCTTGGCCAGATGCACGCGGTTTCTCTGGCCGCCGGACAACGTTCCCACCTTCTGCTGCTGGTCGCCGCCCTTGAAGTTGAAGGCGCCGGTATAAGCCCGCGAATTCATCTCGCGCTTGCCCAGGTAGATGATGTCATTGCCGCCGGAAATTTCCTGCCACACCGTCTTGTCGGGATCGAGCGAGTCGCGTGACTGGTCGACGTAGCCCATGTTCACCGTATCGGCGACGAAGATGGTGCCGGAGTCCGGCGTTTCCTGACCCGTCAGCATACGGAACAATGTCGTCTTGCCGGCACCATTGGGGCCGATGATGCCGACGATGCCGCCGGGCGGCAGCTTGAAGGAGAGATCATCAATCAGCAGCCGGTCGCCATAGGCCTTGGACAGGTTTTCGACGTTGATGACATTGTCGCCGAGCCTTTCGCCCGGCGGAATGATGATCTGGGCGCTCGTCGACTTGACGCGCTCGTCGTTGATTTTCAACAACTCGTCATAGGCCTTGATGCGCGCCTTGGATTTGGCCTGCCGGGCCTTGGGAGACGCCGCGATCCAGTCCTGCTCGCGGGTCAGCGCCTTCTGGCGAGCCGCGTCCTCGCGCGATTCCTGCGCGAAGCGTTTGGATTTCTGGCCCAAGTATGCCGAGTAATTGCCCTCGTAAGGAATGCCGCGGCCGCGGTCGAGTTCGAGAATCCAGCCCGTCACATTGTCGAGGAAATAGCGGTCATGGGTGACGATCAGGATGGCGCCGGGATAGTCGCTCAAATGATGCTCGAGCCAGTTCACCGACTCGGCGTCCAGATGGTTGGTCGGCTCGTCGAGCAGCAGCAGGTCTGGCTTCCTGAGCAGCAGTTGCGTCAGCGCCACGCGGCGTTTTTCGCCGCCCGAGAGATTGTCGATCGACGCGTCCGACGGCGGGCAGCGCAGCGCATCCATCGCCTGCTCGACCTGCGCTTCGAGGTCCCATAGGTTCTGCGCGTCGATGACATCCTGCAGCTTGCCGGCCTTCTCGGCGTTCTCGTCGGTGTAATCCGCCATCAATGCATTGTATTGGTCGAGAATGGCCTTCTTGGCGGCCACACCCTCCATGACATTGCCCAAGACATTGAGCGCCGGATCAAGCTCCGGCTCTTGGCTCAGGTAACCGACGGTGGCGCCTTCGGCCAGCCAGGCCTCGCCATTCCACTCGGTATCGGTGCCGGCCATGATGCGCAGCAGTGTCGACTTGCCCGAACCGTTGGGGCCGAGCACGCCGATCTTGGCATCGGGGTAAAATTGCAGGTGAACATTGTCCAAGACCTTCTTGCCGCCGGCATAGGTCTTCGACAGGCCGTGCATGTGGTAGATGAACTGGCGTGCCATCTGATGAGCGCTCTTCCAAATGAGGGGATGTGGCGGCGCTTCTAGGGTTTTTTCAGCGGCAGTTCAATCCTCACGCACGGCGCAACACACTCACGCAGATTTTGGTGCGATGGACGAAGCCCAGTTCCTCATAGAGCGCGATGGCTCTGGTGTTGGCGGCATAGGCATGAAGAAAGGGCACATCTTCGCTTGCTCTGATGCGCGCCGCCACAAGCTTGGT
>JANLTS010000274.1:0-1704 GCA_031363045.1 Hyphomicrobiales bacterium | reverse complement strand
GGCGGTGTCCCAATACCTCTGGAACCGATAGCCAACATTGAAGCTGTCGCCAACGACAGGAAGATCTCTGGAGCGTGTTGCCACGTCGCTACCCCTTCAGGATATGGCCCTTGAGCTACGGGCGCTTGAGCGTTCAGACAGGCGGGCTAGTCGATGTAAAAGACCTTGGGTTTGGTGTTCTTCTCGGGCAGCGGCGGCCGGCCACAGCGCTCGCGAATCAACTTGCTCGGCTTGCTTTCGGGGTCGTCGAGGTCGCCGAAAATGCGAGCGTCCGTGGGGCAGGTCACGACGCAGGCCGGGTCGAGTCCCGCGTCGACACGTCCGCTGCAGAAGTCGCATTTGGTCACCATCCCAGGCGTGAACCGGGCGTAACCCTGCTCTTCGAAGGGCGTGATGTGACCCGTGCCAAACAGCCCCTTCTTGAAGAGATCGGCCGACATCTCACTGCGCTGATCGTACGGACAGGCCACCGCGCACGAGCCACAGCCGATGCACAGGTCCGGATCCACCATAACTATGCCGTCAGGTCGCGTGTAGGTGGCGCCACTGGGACAAACCTTTTCACAGGGTGCGTCCTCGCAGTGATTGCACAGCGTTGGTATATAGACGCGGTTGACAGCAGGGTATACGCCGTACTCCTCACTCAGGGTCCGGGTAAAGAGCACGCCGTCCGGCAGCGAATTCTCCTGCTTGCACCCGACGACGCAGGCATTACAGCCGATGCACCGGCGCAGATCGAAAACCATCCCGTACCTGGCCATCAGTGCTTCCTTCCCTTGCCGGGTTCAGCCAGATCGTCGACGAGGTCATAGACCGAGCCCCCGTCCTTCAGATGTTTCGGCCAGTCATCAAGTTTGGTGATCTTCAACCGGCACACCGTCTCTGGCTGCCCGGTAACGGCATCGGTATTGGCAAGGTTGTAGGGCAGCAAATCGTTGAAATGACCGCCGGCATGCTTGGCCCCCCCGATCTTGCCCTTCACGCGAGACAATGCGTTGGATACGCCCAGCGTGTCGGGATGCCAGCCCTCCGATACGCCGATCCGGCCGAAAATCATGCCGTGGGGTGATTCCACCTTAACGATGTCAAGCGGCTTGAGGCCCTGTTTCTCGGCGGTCAGCGGGTTGAGCATCAGGGCGATGTGCACCGGGTCGCGGTAAACAATGTCCTGAATCCAGGGGTTGCTGAGACTCTCGCCAAAGTTGATCTGGATGTCCTTGAAGAAGATGCCGTACAAGTCATATTCCGGCGGCTCCAGGTGTACAGGGTCCAAGCGCGCGGTGGGCAGCGGCTGGTAATCCTCCCAGGCCCACGTGTCGCGGAACGGCACGTTGGCGGCCACCATTTTGGCACGGAGGTCGTCGCGCACCGTCAACATGTCCTCGATGTAGAAGTGCAGCCGCATCCCCTCCCACGGCCGATACCATTTGTCCGTGCGTCGATCAGTGACGGCATGACCGTGCTCAACGTACCAGTCAAGATCGCGGTCGTTCCACAACAGGCCCTTGCGTCGCGCGATCTCCTTGTCTGTGTACTTCTTGCCCGGCTCAAGCTTCAACTCGGGCTTGTGCTCGAATCCAAGGGCCAAATTAAGTACTGCGTTATAGCTATCCAGGATTCCCATCCGTTCGGAAAGCTCGGCGAAGATGTCTTCCTCGCTCTTGGTGTTGTACATAGGCTCGACGGCCGGCTGGCGCATGCACA
>JANLTS010000256.1:0-6477 GCA_031363045.1 Hyphomicrobiales bacterium | reverse complement strand
GAACACGGCGAGCTTGTCGCCGATCTTGAACTCGGGCTCGTTACGCGCCTCTTCGAGATACTCCTGGTTGGTGTGAACAATTGTTGTGCCGGCACTGGCGCCGGCAGCACAAAGGACGGGAAGGCCCACGGCCAACAGGCGGAGCAGGGCGAGAGATTTCATCGGCGTGGCACTCCTCGGGTTCCGAAAGAAAAAGATGCGGCAGTTGCCCGCCGCACCCTGTTGATCGTCTCGGGCGTCATTCAACTGGGGACGACGAATTCGCTCGTATCCTTGTTGTGAAAACGCTTCTTCTTGCCGGCCGGGGGTGCTTCTCCGCCATTGTCCTCCTGGCTCTTCTTTTTCTTGTGCTTTGGCTTGTTATCGGCGTCACTCTTCTGCTTCTCATGCTTTGGCTTGTTGTCGGCATCACTCCGCTTCTTCGAGTGTTGCGGCTTGTTGTCGGCGTCGCTCCGCTTCTTGGCGTGTTGTGGCTTGTTGTCGGCGTCGCTCTTCTTCTTGGAGTGTTGCGGCTTGTTGTCGGCGTCACTCTTCTGCTTGGTGTGCTTTGGCCGGTTGTCGGCATCGCTCTTCTGCTTGGTATGCTTCGGCCGATTGTCGGCGTCGCTCTTCAATTTCGAGTGCTTTGGACGGTTGTCGGCGTCACTCTTCTTCTTCGCGTGCTCCGGCCTGTTGTCGGCGTCACTCTTCTTCTTGGTGTGCTGCGGCCGGTTGTCGGCGTCGCTCTTTTTCTTGGAGTGCTGCGGTTCCTTGTCGCCGCCCCAGGTCTTGCCACGGTCGTGGGAACTGCGGCCCTTCACGTGATCGTTGTTGCTTTTGGCCTTGTCATGATCGGGACGGTTGTTGTCCCACGTGCGGTTGCGGGTGTGCGTGCTACGGCCCTTGACGTGATCGGGCCGGTCGTTACCCCAGGTCTTGTTCTTGTTGTGATAGGACTGGCCTTTCACATGATTCGGCCGGTCATTGCCCCAGGTCTTGTTGCGGTTGTGTACGCTGCGGCCCTTGACGTGGTCGTTGTTCCAACTGCGGGCCTTCGTGTGATAGGACTTGCCCTTGGTGTGTTCGCCCGTCCAACTGCGAGGCTTCACATGATAGGACTGCCCACGTTTATGCTCGCCGCTCCAGGTGCGGCTCCTGACATGGTAGGACTTGCCCCTGTTGTGCTGGTTGTCCCAACTGCGGATTTTGTTGTGGAAACTGCGGCCCTTCAGATGCCACGAGTTGGCGCGGGCGTGCCAGGAGTAGCGCTTGTCATGCAGCGATTGCCCCTTGTTGTGCCAACTCCGGTCCTTGGCGTGGGCGGACTTGCCGCGCCAATGCCAGGATTGGCTACGTGAGTGATAGGACTGGCTCTTCCAGTGCCATGAGCGGTCAACGGAATGCCACGAGCCTTCGCGGCGGTGCCATGAGCGCTGCACGCGATGGCCTGATGATGCCCACTTGTCATGGCTCATCTTGAGTGTGTGGACCGGCCAGTCTTCGGGTGGTTCGCCCGGCGGCAATTCGTCTGCGCCGGCCGGTTCGATCACTGGGGCTGCGCCTTCGCAAACCTGGTAGATCGAAATGTCGCCGATCCGTGTCGCGTCATTGCGCATGCGCTCGGCGGGGATTGCGGACCCGTCAGGCGCAAGATTGATGTCGGTGTCGATCATGTAGGACCGATCAAGTGCACCGGTATCCTGATTGCCAGTGGAATCAATGGCCCCAAAGGCGTCGGCGGGCGAACCCTGCACACCATGAACTTCACTGTCATCATCGTGTTCCCCGGTCGACAGTCCGGTGCATGGGCCCTCTGGCGAGCATAAGCCATCGCCGGTCATCCATACCGATTGCGAAGGCTTCGCGGCATCGAGAACGCCGTCCTCGGTCAGGCCATAGCCGAAATCCGAGCCGCCCGCCGCATTGGCGAAGACGGCGGGATCGCCGTCCTTGACGGTGCGGTCGTGGAAGCCGACATCATAGCGGCCCTTCGGCTGCCAAATGCCGTCGCTGCCGCGCTCATAGCGCAGCACCCGCGACTGATAGGGATTGGCAAAGGCCTCGACCTTGTCGAGACCCAAGTTGCGCATGCCACCGCGTTCCGAGACCAGCATGACATCCTGCGGCCCACAATCCGGGAAGACGATGTCGGAGACCGCGTTGCTGTTGCCGGCTTTGTCGCCCATCGCGGGTGCCAGCGGCCAGAAGCCCGGCACCATGAATTCGCGGCGAACCGAGGCTTCGTCGAACGCGCCATCCTTGGAGAGTGCGATGGACCAAATGGAATTGCGGCGGTCATCGCCGGCCGCTGCCCACGAGGGATTGCCGAAGGCATCACTGCCCCAGACGGAATAATACACGCGCACTTCGTCATCATCGCCGCGCCGGACATCGAGGCCCCAGACGCGGCGGCGGAAATCGGCGATGTTCCAGCACTCGGGTGTCTTGGCGAAATCGCCACTGCAATTTTCGATGTTGGCCTTTGTCGCGGGATCGAAGGCGACGGGCGGCAGTGAACCACGATTGCCGGTCAGGCTGTCCTGAAAGCTGCCACGACCGGTGATGCCATGGTCATAATGGCCGAGGTCCTCGCCGGTCTTTACGTCAAGCGCATGGATCATGCCGGTCTCGAGATCCGAGACGAAGATGCGGCCATGCCATTTGTCATAAGCAATGTTGCCGAGCGACGCGCCGGTGTTTTCGCGGCCATCGAGCGTTACGTCGATAAACTTTTCAGCCAGAAAACCGGTGTCGGCGCTGACCTGGAAAATGCTTCCGGGACCCGCATCCGGGCCCCACATGCCGGTCATCCACTCGGTCTTGCCTGGCGCCTTGCCGGTGCGATGAAGACCAAAGGCGGCGGTGGCCGACAGGAAGATGTCGGGCGATTTCTTGTCCTGGCGTTCGGCCAGCGTCACGCCAAACACCTGGCCCACTTCGCCAGCCGAAACAAACATGCGTTGCGGTTCGTCGATCCAGTGCTGGCCAGACGGCGGTTCGCCGGGGCGGCGGATGTCGAGGATCGAGGCGCTGATACCATTGATGTCGATAAGGTTGACCGGCTGGCCCTCACCATCTGGCTCCTCGACCGTATGCGAGAAGCGCGTGACAACGGCCTCGCCCGGTTGCAGCGGAACAATCTCGGCAGTGTCGCCCGGCGGGGGCGCACCGCCATCGTCGGGCGGCGGCGCGGACTCATCGGACCCGGTCTGTATCTCGTCATCGGGAAGTGGCGGCGCGGGCGGCGGCTCTTCGTCGGCAAAGGCCGACAATGCACCAATCGGCGACGGCAGACCGCCAGGCGCGATCAGCGCCAGGACAATCAAGGCTAGACCTGCGAACAGCCACCGGGACAATACCGAAACAGAAAGCCGCATGGTTCATACTCCCAGTGTCGTTCTGCGCATTTTCTATCTATGTCGGCAACGGGCGTGGGGCGCAGACATCCGCACGCTAACATGGATTGCTATCTCAGGACAATGCAACCCGATTGAGGCACGAAGCGCACAATGTTGCAGCTCGCTCGGAGCTATCGGCTTCGGCATAGCAGCGCAGTTCCGGCGCGTTGCCCGATGCCCGCAGATGCACGATATCGCCCGATGCGAAGCTGACGCGAAAGCCATCGGTGTAATCGATGGCGGAGATTTCACCCGATTGAGGCGCCAAAATCGAACAGGTTTTGACGGGATCGGATGCAAGGGAGGCAAGCAGTGCGAGACTGCGGGCGCTGGCGAAATCCGCCAGCCGGTCACTCGCGGTGAAGCGTTGCGGCAGATCCACGACAAGGTCCGAAACACCACAACCGCCTTGCCGCGCGGCGGCCAGCGCCACAATGATCGGCAGCATGGCATCGCGCGTCGGCAGGGCCTTGAGCCTGGCGTTGCCGATTTTCACGTCGCTGCCGAGCAGGAAGCCGCCATTGGCTTCATAACCAACGATAGGCGCAGCGTTGCCTTCTTGCACCATCGCGGCGATGACGAAGGGCGAGCCAATCCGTGTACGGATGACACTCGCGAAGTGGCCACATTTCTCGACCGCCGTGTTGCTGCTGATCGGCGTCACCACGGTGTGCGCCCCCAGCATTTTGGCAGCGATGATGCCGAGCACGTCACCGCGCAGCCAGCGGCCTTGCGCATCGGCCAGCAATGGCCGGTCGGCATCGCCATCGGCGGAGACAATGGCATCGAACCCGTGTTCCGCTGCCCAAGCCGCCGCCAGCCGGTGATCTTCCGCGCGCACCGCCTCGGTATCGACGGCAATGAATGTTTCACTGCGTCCGAGTCCGAAGGTCTCGGCACCGAGCGCCTGAAGCACATGATGCAGTTGATCGCGCATGACGCTCGAATGCTCGTAGACGCCAATGCGCAGGCCCTTGAGCGCGTCCGATTTGAAGACTTCGGAGTAGCGCCTGGCATAATTGCTGGCGATGCCATCGGTTAGTGGCGGCAAAGCATGCGTCCAGCTGGCGGACGGGGGGGCAACCATGATCCGCAGCATCGCCTGCTCGTCGGCCTTGGTGATCTCGCCATTGGCGCGATAGGCCTTCAGGCCATTGCGGTCATCGGGTATGTGGCTGCCGGTCACCATGATGGCGGGGCACTGCTGCTCAAGTGCTGCCAACGCCAGGGCCGGCGTTGCCACGGTTCCAGCATAGACACATTCAACACCCACCGCTTGCGCTGCGGCAGTGCAACTTGCGGCAATCGCCGGGCTGCTGGCTCGCAGGTCATGGCCGATCAGCAGCCGTGTTGTGCCGGGGCCGAGAACGCTGAGAAATGCCGCGGTGAAGGTCCAGCAATAATCTGGTGTCAGATCAGTAACCAAACCGCGGGCGCCGCTGGTGCCGAACTTCACGTCAAAGTTCGAGAGTGAACTGGTCAAGTTGAAGTATCCTCAATTAGCATCAGCACGAATCTTACACGTTCGCATCATGCCCAAAAACTGCGGCCGGCAAAACACAGGCCGCAGCTGGAGGGCGATTCGCGGGGCCTTACGCAGGATATCACCTTCCACCAATGCCCGCGCCCCAGTTTTTGCCGGCGGGCATTGTCGTTGGCCGTAGCTCGGAATTCACGTGATGAACGCCCGCTTAGAAAATTAGTTCAGATTTTTTTGAATTGGCTTTCGCGAGTCTTTACCAAAGCTTAGGTGTAAGTTTACATCGCTATTCTACATTAAGTTGCCGTAAGTTGTGCCGCGCTAACGTTCAACAGGTTTCGATGGAATTCTGGAGAACGTAAAATGGCTATCATTCACCTGCAAAAGCTCTGTGCCCTTGGTATTTCAGGTGCATTCGCAGCAGCTCTAACGGCGACATCCGCTCTTTCGATGGAATCCACACAGCCTTCGGAACCCGAGCTTCTGGCCAGCCAAGCATCGGCAGGACTTGCAATCACGGTCGCCCGCATCGACAAAGGGCGTCTTGTCGTGAGTGGCACAAGCCGTCTCGGAACGGCAATCAAGATGGATGGTTTGAAGCCTGTACCGATTGACGCGGTGACGCGTAAATTTGGCTACAGCGTCGCCTATGTTCCAGCCGATTGCATCGTCGATCTGCAACTCATTGGCGTTACCCAAGCACTGACGAAAGCGGCGATTGCCGGGTGTTCAACCAACATTCTGAGGCCACGCGGCAGTTGGAAAGCCAAGGTGACATATGGTTTGAATGATTTGGTCTCTTACGACGGCAGCACCTGGCGGGCTGTTGCATCGGTGACCCTCGTCAACAAGGGAAAGGTGCCTGGCAGCCTTGATGCGAAAAAGTTCTGGCAGCGCTTTGCCGCCAAAGGCAATGATGGAATCATGGGTGCAACCGGCCCGGCCGGCGCGATTGGTCCGCAAGGTCTGCAAGGTCTGCAAGGCGACAAAGGCGACCCGGGTGAGAAGGGTGACGCCGGTCTTCAGGGTCCGATCGGCCCGATTGGTCTGACCGGTCCTGCTGGTACGGACGGCGCTGTTGGACCCAAGGGTGATAAGGGCGATCCTGGCGATGTTGGTCCCGCGGGGCCAACTGGAGCAGATGGAGGCGTTGGACCTAAGGGTGACCAAGGTGAGATCGGTCCAGCTGGCGCCACCGGTGCCGCCGGGCTAATTGGTCCGGAAGGCCCGGAGGGCCCGAAAGGCAACAAAGGCGATCAGGGTGATGTTGGTCCGCAAGGTCCCATCGGTTTGACGGGTTCCAAGGGTGATCAGGGTGACGTTGGTCCGCAAGGTCCGATTGGTCTGACGGGTGCAGCTGGTGCTGACGGCGCTGATGGTGCCACTGGTCCGCAGGGTGCCATCGGTTTGACGGGTCTGACGGGTGCTGACGGCGCCACTGGTCCGCAGGGTCCGATTGGTCTGACGGGTGCAGCTGGCGCTGATGGTGCAACTGGCCCGCAAGGTCCGATTGGCTTGACGGGTCTGACAGGTGCAGATGGCGCTACAGGTCCGCAGGGTCCGATTGGTCTGACGGGTCTGACGGGTGCCGCAGGCGTTGACGGCGCCACTGGTCCGCAG
>JANLTS010000253.1:0-1912 GCA_031363045.1 Hyphomicrobiales bacterium | reverse complement strand
CACAAGCCTACTGCCTGCCAGGTCGGACTCGAACAGGCTGACCCTGCCGCTGCCGCTGCCGACGATGACCAGCGCCGCACCACTCCAGGCGGGACGCAGCCCGTCGGCATTCGGACTGAGTTGAATTACGTAGCTACCATTGCCATTGGCCACCGCCAGCGGCACCAAGCCACGGAAGATTGTCATGGTGCCACCGCCATCGGTGTCGTCCCGGCAAAGGTCAGGGCCAGTGCCAACGGCCATCCCCTTGATTTCCACATCCTGCGACACGGGGTAAGGATAAATGCGCTGGATTCGTAGCGACCCCGCTATAGCCGGTGGAGCACCCTTGGAGACGACGCCCCAGTAGAGGAATGCCTGTTGAACGGGCTTGGCAATACCCGCGATGTGAATGGCGCCACCACGCAGGTTCTTCAGACTGACGCCGCCCGACGAGACCTGCGCCCGCGCGTAGGTCCGTGAGGGAACGGCATTGCCAAAGTCTATGGCTGTGCCCTTCTGTGGAACCGGAATTCGCCCATCCAATGCCGTGGCCGGTGTAGCGGCCAATATAACAAGCAACGATGCGAGAGCAGCGCCAAGCGCTGCAGTGAATATGTGGCGTAGCATCAAGCACCTCCACGTGAATACATAATCTCGCACAAAATGCCCATCGACTCAATCACGGGTTCTGCCGTCCGTGCCAGCCTGGCGAAGAGAGATCCACCGTCGCAACCGGGGTTATAACCACTTGACACATGTCAACGATAAAGACGCCAAAAGACGTGCAAATTACGCCGAAACACGCCACGCCACGCCGTGTTTTACGGCCATTGCGCCGTTCCGCCCGAGCCAAAATCGTTGTAAAATCAACGCACATATGCTCCTAGGAATTGTTTCACGTGAAACATTGTGGTTCAAAATGCCTTGCCAAAAAAAATCAACCCAAAAACGCGATAACCGCGTCCTTGAAGCCCCGGTCGCCTACCGCATTCATGTGATTGCGTCCCGGCAAAGTCACTCCCTGGGCGCCGGGGATTGCGGCCACCAGCGTTTCGACATCGCCCGCCACATCGTCCATTTCACCCGCCACCACCAGCACCGGAACCGTGATGCCCTTCAGGTCCGTGGCGCTGATTTTCTCGCGCGACGACCGGATGCAGGCGGCCAGGGCCTTCAGATCGCTGCGGGTATGCTCGGCAAACAGCCGGAACGCCCTGGCGCCGGGGTCGCTCACATCCGCCTTGCTTGGCGCCTCCAGCCCCAGGGCGATGGCCTCGGCCCCACCAACCCCGGTGATCATTCGCGAGGCAAGCCCGGCAAACACCGCGCGCCGCACCCTGTCGGAATGTTGCAGTGTCAGGAAAGCCGTAACGCGGGCGCCCATCGAGTAGCCCATGACATCGGCCTGGACGATGCCAAGGTAATCAAGCAACCGCCGTGCGTCCTCAGCCATTTCGGGCGCTGCATAGAGCGCCGAATCATAGAGCTTCTGACTGGCGCCATGGCCGCGGTGATCAAAGGTGATGACCGAATGCCCGGCCGCGGTCAGCGTCTTCACCCAACCGGTCTCCCACCAATTGACCCGGCCAGTGGAAGCAAATCCGTGGATGAGCAGCACCGGTGGCCCCTCGCCCGCCATCTCATAGGCGATCTCGACGCCAGCCGAATTGAATGTGTGCATGGCGCTGAACATATGCTAATCGGCCATTGAAACAAGGTTTTCGAGGTTTGTGATGGCATCGGGCGCAACACCGCATTTCCAGAACACAATGGGGCTTTCGGCCATTGCCGTCGGCGCCCGGGAATTCATGTGCATCGGCGCCCTCCCGCCTTTCGATCACCCGCATATCTTCATCGATATGGGTGCGGCCAGCGAGGCAATCTGCCCCTATTGCTCGACGCTCTACAAGCATGACCCGAAGCTTGGCGC
>JANLTS010000235.1:0-3983 GCA_031363045.1 Hyphomicrobiales bacterium | reverse complement strand
CGCTGACGCTGGTTGGTGTGCAGTTCACCTTTCTCATTGGCGGCACCGTCATCATCGAGCGGCTGTTCTCGTATGAAGGCCTCGGCAACATGGCGATCGACGCGGTGATCAACCGCGACCTGCCGCTGATCCAGGGCATTGTCATTCTGTTTGCCGTCATCTTCACAGGCGTGAACCTGATTGTCGATCTGCTGTACTCCGCCCTGAACCCGAGGCTCCGCCATGCTTGACGGACGCGGAGCGGTGAAGCGCCATCTGGGGATGAGGCTCTGGCTCCCGGCCTTGTGGCTGGGGCTGCTGCTGGTGCTGGCGCTTGGTGCCCCATGGTTGGCACCCAAGGACCCGCTGGCCCAGGATCTCATGATGGGCCGCCTGCCGCCGTTCTGGAGCAAGGGTGCCGAGCCCGGCTTCTGGCTCGGCACTGACAGTCTGGGCCGCGATGTGCTGTCCCGCATCATCCATGGCAGCCGCGTGGCGCTCAGTGTCGCGGTGATCGCCGGCAGCCTCACCTGCCTCATTGGCGCGACACTCGGGCTGCTCGCGGGTTACTTGCGCGGCTGGGTCGACGTCGTGATCTCGCGTCTTGTCGATATCTGGGTGGCCTTTCCGCCGGTATTGTTTTCGATCCTGCTGATCGCCGTTCTGGGGCCCGGACTATCCTCGATCATCATCGCCATCGTGGTGATCGACTGGACGCGCTTTGCCCGCGTGGTGCGCGCCGAAGCCATGACGCAGGGTGCAATGGATTACGTCGCATCGGCGAGAGTCGCCGGCCGCACCCGCGTCGGCACCATGCTGCGCGAGATATTGCCCAATGTGCTGCCGACCATCGTGGTCTTGCTGACGCTTGAAATGGGCATCGCCGTCATCGTCGAGGCAATCCTGAGTTTCGTCAACCTGTCGATCTCGACCGACGACCCGACGTGGGGCGGCATGATCGCCGAAGGCCGCACTTCGGTGCATCAGGCCTGGTGGGTGCTGGTGTTTCCATTGTTCACGCTGTTCCTGACGGTCCTCTCCTTCAGCCAGCTGGGTGAGGGCTTGAAGGACCGCTTCGATCCGGTGCTGCGATGAGTTTCCTGTCGATCCGCGGATTGGAATTGCGCATCAGGGGCGGCGGCCGCCTGCTGCGCGCTGTCTCGCTCGATGTCGCGGCGGGCAAGGTCCAAGGCCTCGTCGGCGAAAGTGGCGCCGGTAAATCGATGATCGGCAAGGCGGTGCTCGGCATCCTGCCGCAGGCCGTCGAAGTTGTGCGCGGCGAAATTCTGCTCGACGGCACCGATCTGATGAAACTCAAGCCCGCCGAGCGCCGCCGCCGCTTTGGTGCAACTTGCGCCCTGATTCCGCAGGACCCGCTGACGGCCCTCAATCCCTCGCGGTGGATCGGACCGCAGATCACTGACCGGCTGGTTGATATCCTGCACTGGCCGCGCGATAGGGCTGAAGCCCGCGCGCTGCAATTGCTGGAAGAGGTTCACATCAGCGATGGTCCGCGCGTCCTGCGTTGCTATCCCCATGAGCTTTCAGGCGGCATGCGCCAGCGCATTTTGATCGCCTCGGCCTTTGCCGCCGAACCGAAGCTCATCATCGCCGATGAACCGACGACCGCCCTCGATGTAACCGTGCAAAAGCAGATCCTCAAATTGATTGCTGCTTTGCAATCCCGCCACGGCACCGCCCTGCTCTTCGTAACCCATGATCTGGGCGTCGTCTCGAAGGTCTGCCAGAGCCTCACGGTGCTTTACTCTGGCATGGTGGTCGAGGACACCGATGTGCGCGCGTTTTTCCGTGCCCCCGCGCACGCCTATTCGCAAGCCCTGCTGGCGGCGACACCGAAATACACCGATCCGTTGTCAAGCCTCATGCCGGTGCAAGACGCCGTGATCGCCGCCGTTCGCGCCGAAGTCGACGCCGCAGACGCCAAGGTCGACCGATGAGTCCGCTCTACGAGGTTGAAGGGCTTCAACTGTCACTGCCGGACATGACCCGAAAACCATTGCTTGGTGCGGCTCCCCGGCTGGAGATTCTGAAAGGTCTCAATTTCACCGTTCCCAAGGGCGCCATCTTCGGCATCGTCGGCGGCTCGGGCTCCGGCAAGTCGACGCTTGGCCGCGCCATGGTGCGACTGCTCGAACCGACGGGCGGTGCCATCCGCTTTGCCGGCGTAGATATCACCCACATGAGGGACGACGCATTGCGCCCGCTGCGTCGCCGCTTCCAGATGATCTTCCAGGACCCGATGAGCAGCCTCAACCCACGCCACCGCGTGGCCACCATCATCGCCGAGCCCATGCGCCTTCACGGTTTCGACGAGGTGCCGGCCCGCGTCGCACGCGCCCTCGATCATGTCGGACTGCAGCAGGGTTTCGCGGCGCGTTATCCGCATGAACTTTCCGGCGGCCAGCGCCAGCGCGTCGGCATTGCCCGGGCAATCGCCCTCGAGCCCGAGTTCATCCTCGCAGATGAAATCGTCTCGGGCCTCGATGTCTCGAGTCAGGCCCATGTGCTGAACCTGCTGGAAACCTTGGTGAGAGACCTTGGTCTGACACTGGCTTTCATCAGCCATGACTTGAGCGTCATCCGCCGCCTTTGCTCGCGCGTGCTGGTGATGCAGCACGGCATGATCGTCGAGGACCGCGAAACTGCGGCGCTCTTTGCATCACCTGAAGCGCCCTATACGCGCGAACTTCTGGACGCGATCCCGCTGCCCGATCCCGATCAGGCCTGGGTCTGAGCCTCAGGAGCAAGGAAGCTCTCAAGCTTGGCCTTGACCTCGGCGGGCCACAGCATCGAGGTGTGCTTGTCGAGCCAACTCGCCGCCAGCACCTGTTCGCCCGACCAGCGCGGTTCCGCGCCGCAATGCACCGTGTGGGTGATCCGCACCGATGACTTGCCGACCTTCACCACCGTCAATCCAAAGGTGAGACGGTCACCGAAGAACGACGGCTTGGAGAAATCGCACGACAGATGCACCGTCGGCGTGCCCCAGCGTTCCTTCCAGATGATCTCGTGCCATGGGAATCCAATGTGCGACCAGAACTCCTCGACCACGCCATTCAGCATGTTGAGATATGCCGGGTAATAAGCCGTTCCAGAGATGTCGCAGTCCCCGAAGTGCAACATGCGTTCCGTGGTGAAACTCACCGTCATCCAAAATCCTCCCCTTGGGCCGCTGGCATGTGGTTATCCAACTCCGCCGCGCAGAGCAATGGCGGGCACAATTTTGCAAAGCGGCCGCGACCGCGGTTGCAATGTCGACCTTATTGCAACGCTTTCAGCATGGCCATGTGCGCAATTCTCATGGCAGGCATCATATTAAGCTCTCAAAGGTTTTAATTTTGCGACGTTGTTTAGCCTGAGCTGCTGTGTGGTTACGTCCGCGCAACCCCGGCACCACCGCGGTCAACGCGTCTTGACAAGCGCCTATCAGAAGATGATAGTTTTGAGGACGTGCAGTTTAGCTAGGCATTCCGCCTTGAGCGAGATGGCACCGATCGACTGATAAACTTGCCTTGCGGTCCAAGTGGTTGGAACTGATGGGAGGTATCACGCCACAACGGCCGGGTTGAAATCGGAATGCGAACTCCATCTGACCCATGGTGCACGGATGCGCCGCAGCTAACGGTTTGTTCCGGACTCAACTCAAACTCAAAATCAGCTGAAAAACATAATCGGCAACAAGCACGGGAGGAATACACCATGATGAAGCGCATGAGGGACGTTCTAATTTGCAGTGTGGCAGGCTTGGCGCTATCCAGTGCCGCCGCAATTGCCGGTCCGGAAGTCGTCGCAGGACCCGGCGTATCGCCGGAATGCTTCGCGCCCAATACCCCCGAAACCAAGTTTCTGAAGTTCCCCAAGAAGGATGGACCTTACCGGATCGCCCTGGCCAATGGCTTCGTCGGCAACACCTGGCGCATTCAGATGATCAAGACCGCCAAGGCCTATTCCGAGCAACCCGATGTTGCCAAGGACATCAAGGA
>JANLTS010000187.1:0-3125 GCA_031363045.1 Hyphomicrobiales bacterium | reverse complement strand
TCGTGGGCGAGCGTGAAGCGATAACGTCCTTCCTTGGCCGGATAAGCATCGGGATCGAGGCTTTCGTCGATCACGATCCGCTTTTGGTCGAAAAAGATTGCGCCGAGGATATCGGGATCAAACCCGATGCCGGAACGTGGCACGCCGAACAGTCGGTGTGTGTCGTCGAACTCGATGCGAAGCTTCAGGTGTTTCTCGATGATGTCGTCGATCGGGACCGGTGCGTCGATCGTGATGCCGCGCGCCCGCGCATAGTCGGCGAGGAGCGCTTGTGCGTCTTTTTCGATCACCTCATCAGGCACATAGGCAACTTTCAATCCCATCGCACTTTCATCCTCATCTGCATCGTTTCAAGAACCACCACGCCGCTCAGGCGTTCACTTGTCTTTAGCCTTATGTGCATCGCGGGCGAGACGCTGGAGTTCATCAGCCGTCAGCCCCTTGGTCGTACGCAACAGCGCTGCCACCTCGACCGGGTTACGCTTGATGATGTCCGACAGGTCCGAGGCGACCTTGCCCGCCCGCGCCAGAAGTTCGTCAACGTCGCAGCCGATCACCCCAGCAATCAACTTCACCTTGTCCTCGGCGGGCGGTGGAAACTCGTCGCGCTCGACCTTGGAAACGTAGGTCGGGCTCACGCCGATCATTTTCGCCATCTCCCGCAATCCGATCTCCTTCTCCTCCCGCTTGCGGCGCACGAACTCGCCGAACCTCTCTCCAGACATCCAGGCTCCTCCTTTTCCTGTTCAAGACATACTTAACAGTTGACACTTGTCTATGTCAACTGACACCTAAACACTTATCCACAATATCGCCACTGCGCCAGACCAAGTTCGGGAACATCGTCAAATGTCTGGAATGTCCCGGTCGCCAGACATCAAGTCGAAGGTGTCAAATCGACGTGTTTGACCCAGAGCAGCCGTCACGGTTTTGGCCAACTGGCTCTGCCATCGACAGAGCCTGCATTGCAACTGCATCATTTTAAACTTATAGTTGTTTGTCGGACTCGACACCTGCAAAAAGCAGCGCGGAAGAAGCCCAGATGGTCAATTGAAGATGGAAAAGCGCAATGTTAATATCCTCTAAACGACATTTGTACCGTCTCGTGGCTCCAAATCGTTGGCTTGTCAGCCAATCAGCTTCCATCGCTATAACTTCAATTATCTTGTTCGGCTTGGTCTTCACAACAAGCGCGACTGCCAGCGAATTGCACGAGGCGGTCCGAGCTAATGATGCGGAGCGCCTGGTTCTTCTTTTGAAAGCTGGACAGGCTATTGATGAGACTGACTTCATACTGGGAACACCCCTGCATGTTGCCGTTGCGCAGGGAAGCATCCCTCTTGCCAAGATTTTGATTTCTCACGGCGCTGATCTGGAAGCGCCAAGCGAGGATCGGGGCTCAAAAGCAATCCATCTGGCTGCCACCTTTGGCGACCTGAAAATGCTGAATCTGCTGTTAGATGATGGCGCGGATATTGAGGCGCAAGATCAGACGGGGCAGACACCATTTTTTATTGCCGCTGCGACCAATAATTTGGAAGTTGTCAAGGTTCTTCTTGATCGCGGCGCCAACAAGGACGCCCGTGAATCGATGGAAGGTCAGACACCGTTGATGAGAGCTTCTAATCTGGGATACCTGAAAATTGCCGTATTGCTTGTAGCGAATGGTGCGGACATCAATGCTGTCGACAACGCCGGGCGCGGTCCGCTCAAGCTTGCCGCCACTGCCACTTCCTACGGTAATGTCGGTGATGGCTCGTTGATTGAATATCTGGTCAATAACGGCGCGGATCTTAATATGAAGGAATCGGCCGGATATACTGCTCTGAGTTGGGCGATGGCCGCCAATAACGATCCAAACTATAAGAAAATTGAAAAAGTGCTTCGAAAGCTTGGTGCGACTGAGTAGCGCTGGAAAATGGTCCTTACAGTAAGCGCCGTAAAAGTTCGCCTCATGAACTAGATGTGACCACAATGTGGTTCTATGATACCACATATGGGAGATCATCGATGCGCCAGCCTTAAGACAATGTCCTGCGAGTTCGGAGTTAAGTTCCTTCGTTGCAAGGATGAAACCTTTGCATCAACTCTTAACAACTGGAGCGACAAACACCTTCTCCAATGCCGCGCACATCGCGCGCATACTGATTAAGGCAATGCGTCTCATTTAAACATAAGGCTTGGTTATATGGCTGCTGTTGGCCGTTAGGCGACATTGCGGGGCGCATTGGCCATAGCCGCTTTCACTTCGGTAGCAGACACCAACTCGCTCGATTAACCGTGCCCCCTATAAGACAAAGCCCTAGGCTGCCGACCCCAGGTCACGAACGTCCTCCAGAACGCGTCTGAAATCTGCACTTGGGGCTAGGCACATGTTTCGATATCGGGATATGAAGGGGAGCGAACCATTTCAAATAGCTACATTTAATTTCCAATTGCGATTTCAGCTCGCCAGCGGACCTGCCGGGCTATCGGCAATGCTACACCGCCGGAGCGTTGCCGTCCTCTCGGTAGGAAACAGTGATCTTGCGGCGGAACCATATCCATGAAAGGGTCATGACGATCCAACCGAAGAGTTGGCGGGGCGGGGAGAGTACATGGCTAGCCCATGGCTGGGGCGATGAGGCCGAACGGCGCAACGGCAGCGCCCGTGATGATGTTCGCGGTTCTTGCCTGCCTGAGCCTTGGATTGCCGCGCACCATGCTCCGGGCCGTCTCATCGACACTGTTTCTGTCGCAGTACCCGGCGAGTTCCTTTGCCTATGTCTATCTGGTGGTCGCGGCCCTCATTCCAGTGACCACGATCCTCTTCCTGCAGCTTGAGAAAAGGCTGTCACCGCTGGCCGCGTTGTTGGGACTGGAACTCATGCGGCTCGTTGCGGCCCTTGCCCTCTGGGTGGGATTCAGCGCCTCTATCTCGATCTATCTGCCGGTCCTTGCCGTGGTCTGGGTCGAGATCGATTTTGTGCTGGGAAGCTTCATGTTTTGGGGCCTCGCCGGTCTCTGCGTCAACATCACGGAAACCAAGAAGGCCTATCCACGGATGTCGGCGGGCGAGCAATTCGGCGCCTTGCTGATTGGCCTGGCGACGCCGTTGGTCCTGCTGGTGTTCACACCGGTTGATC
>JANLTS010000186.1:0-6041 GCA_031363045.1 Hyphomicrobiales bacterium | reverse complement strand
TCAATCTGGTCAATCTCACCGGCTTCGACAAGAAATTCCCGTGGCAATTGTCGGGCGGCATGCAGCAGCGGGTGTCGATTGCGCGTGCCCTGGCGTTCGATCCGAAATTGCTGCTGATGGATGAACCGTTTGGTGCGCTCGATGAAATCGTGCGCGACAAGCTGAACCAGCAATTGCTGGAACTGTGGGACCGCACGAAAAAGACCGTGGTGTTCGTGACGCATTCGATTCCGGAAGCGGTGTTCCTTTCCACTCGCATCGTGGTGATGAGCCCGCGGCCTGGCCGCATTATCGATGTGATCGAAACTAACTTTCCGAAAGATCGCAAACTTGACATCCGCGAGACAGCGGAATTCCTCGCCGTGGCGCATCGGGTGCGCGAGGGGCTGAAGGCGGGGCATAGTTATGAGGACTGAAGATTGCCCTCATCCGCCCTGTCGGGCACCTTCTCCCATGGCTTCGCCACGGGCGAAGGCACATCTTGTTGGCTGCCTTCTCCCGTTCGCAGAATGGGAGAAGGTCCCGAAGGGGGATGAGGGCCCTTGTCATGGCTGAGGCCGCTGCCATCAAGGCACAAGCTGAGGGCCACGCGATTCCCGTGGCGATCATTTGCGCGGTGATACTGGTCATCTGGTATCTCGCCTGCATTCCGATGAACTGGGTGATCACTGGCCCCAAGATCGCGGCGGCGGGCGGCGGGCCTTACAATGTGCTGGCGATCTCGTGGAACGAGCAGCGGCCGGTGATCCCCGCTCCACATCAGATCATCGTGGAATTGTGGAACTCGATCTTCATGGTGGCACCGTGGAAGGTGAAGTCGCTGATCTATCATTGCTGGGTGACGGCCTCCTCGACGGTTCTGGGTTTTGTGTTGGGAGCACTGCTCGGCATCGGGCTGGCAATTGCCATCGTGCATTCGAAAATCCTGTCGAAGAGCCTGATGCCGTGGATCATCGCTTCGCAGACCATTCCCATCCTGGCGATTGCGCCGATGGTGATCGTCGTGCTGGGGTCGATCGGCTTTACTGGTCTCGTGCCGAAGTCGCTGATCTCGATGTATTTGTGTTTCTTCCCAGTCACCATCGGCATGGTGAAGGGGTTGATGTCGCCGGAAGCGATGCAGCTTGACCTGATGCGGACCTATAATGCGGGGGCACCCCAAGTGTTGTGGAAGCTGCGGTTTCCGGCTGCGGTGCCGTTCCTGTTTGCGTCGCTGAAAGTGGCGGTGGCGATTGCCTTGACCGGCGCCATCGTCGGCGAATTGCCGACGGGTGCGGTTGCTGGAATCGGGGCGCGGTTGCTCAACGGCTCCTACTATGGCCAGACCGTGCAGATCTGGGCGGCGTTGTTTGCGGCGTCTGCCGTTGCGGCGGGCCTGGTGTGGCTCGTCGGTTTTGCCGAGCGCCTGACGTTGAAACGCATGGGTGCTCGGCCATGACGCGGTTCAGCTTCCGTGATCTGCTCTATCCGGCGGTGTTCGGGTTTGGCGTGTTGCTGCTCTGGCAAATGGTGGTGAAGGGCTTTGGGGTTCCCGCCGTGCTGCTGCCTGCTCCATCCGACATCGGGGCCAAGATCATCACGTCGCTGCCGGTGCTGGGTGTGGACTTCGTGCAGACGGTCGTCCGCGCGGTGGTCCCCGGCTGGCTCATTGGCTCGATCTCGGGGTTTTTCGTGGCGATTGCCTGCGACCGGGTGCCGTTCCTGAGGCGCGGGCTGCTGCCGCTGGGCAATCTGGTGGCGGCGTTGCCGATTGTCGGCGTTGCCCCCATCCTCGTCATGTGGTTCGGGTTCGACTGGCAGTCGAAGGCGGCGATGGTGGTGGTGATGACCTTCTTTCCCATGCTGATCAATGCGGTGGCGGGTTTGCAGGCGTCGGGCCACCTGGAGCGCGACCTGATGCGGAGCTATGGCGCTACGTGGTGGACGACGCTGCTGAAACTCCGGCTGCCCGCCGCCATGCCCTTCGTTTTCAATGCGTTGAAGATCAATTCGACGCTTGCGATGATTGGCGCCATCGTTGCCGAGTTTTTCGGCACGCCAATTGTCGGGATGGGCTTTCGCATCTCGACGGAAGTTGGCAGACTGGGGCTCGACATGGTCTGGGCCGAAATCGCGATGGCAGCCATCACGGGTTCGGTCTTCTACGGTCTTCTGGTGTTCCTCGAACGCCAGGTGACCTTCTGGCATCCGTCCTATGCCAAGTAGGGCGCGACGATAAGGCAAACATAAAAGGAGAACAGGGAAGATGAACAAGTTTCTGATGACCGCCACGGCGGCGGGTGCGTTGCTGATGAGTGGTGCCGCGGCCCAGGCAGAAGCCGTGAAGCTGCAATTGAAGTGGGTGACGCAGGCGCAGTTCGCCGGTTATTACGTCGCCCAGGCCAAGGGCTTCTACAAGGATGCTGGCCTCGAGGTAACGATCATGCCGGGCGGCCCCGACATCAACCCGCAGCAGGTGCTGGCGGGTGGCGGTGCGGACGTCGTCGTCGACTGGATGCCGTCGGCTCTGGCAACGCGCGAGAAGGGCTCGATGGTCGTCAACATCGCCCAGCCGTTCAAGCGTTCGGGGATGATGCTCACTTGCCGCAAGGATACCGGCATCACCAAACCGGAAGACTTCAAGGGCAAGACGCTAGGCGTGTGGTTCTATGGCAATGAATATCCCTTTCTGTCGTGGATGAGCCAGCTTGGCATCGCGACGACCGGTGGGGCTGATGGCGTCAACGTGCTGAAGCAGGGCTTCAACGTCGACCCGCTGCTGCAGAAGCAGGCGGATTGTATTTCAACCATGACCTACAATGAATATCATCAGGTGCTGGAAGCTGGCGTCAAGGCCGAGGACCTCGTGGTGTTCAAGTATGAAGACCAGGGTGTGGCGACATTGGAAGACGGCCTCTATGTGCTGGAAGGCAAGCTCGCCGATCCGGCTTTTGTCGAAACCATGGCGAAATTCGTCAAGGCTTCGATGAAGGGCTGGGACGATGCCCGCGCCAATCCGGCGGATGCCGTGAAGATCGTTCTCGAAAACGATGCGTCTGGTTCGCAGACCGAAGGCCATCAGGCAACGATGATCGAGGAGATCAACAAGCTGACCGAAGGCTCTGATGGTTCGCTCGATGTGGCCGCTGCCGAACGCACGGTGGAGACGCTGATGAAGGGCGGTTCCGACCCGGTCATCACCAAGAAGCCGGAAGGTGCCTGGACGAACGTGGTGATGGAAAAAGTCAAGGGCATGTAAGCAAGAAGCCTCCGCTTCTGTCTGGCTTCATGCGAAGACGGATTGGAGTGGGGGCGTCCTCGCCCTGCGTGAGCAGGGAGAGGAACGGGGGCCGCCGCGTGTGCGGTGGGGGAGGTGAGGGGCCACCGGGAAAGTCTTAAGTTGGAACCCTGTGGTCCCTCATCTCCCCCATCACGCTTCGCGTGACGGGTCCCCTTCTTCTCCCCACATGAGGGGAGAAGACGACGATTGACTCTCAAAACACCCGTTGTTCGGCGCGCGATAGGAAGAAACCACGGCCCTTGCGGTTGGCGCAGGTGACGCCGGTTTCCTCGATGCCGCAGGTGATGCTCTTGCGTTTCCAGCTGGTGCCGTATGACAGGGCCTCGGCTTGCGGGTTGATGACCGTGTCGCCGGCACAGAGAATGCTGCCGCGCTTGTCGAGGGCGCCGATGGCAAAGGCATAGCCCCAGTCGAGTTCGCAATCGGCGGGGCGTTTCCGCGTGGTGGGTGTGTAGGATTTGATATCGCAGCGGACATAGGCCTTGCCGTCATTGTCGTCGTAACCGCAATAGATGTTGTCGGACGGCGTCTTGAAATAGAACTCCTCGGCCATGGCGGCGGAGCTGCCCGCCACGAGTGCCAATGTCATCGTCAGCAGGCATAGGCGCAAGTTCATCGTAAGCTTTCCCCGGTCATTGCAGGCTTGCGGAACGGCAATCTCGCCTTGATAATGCGTAGAGCAAGAAGGAGCATCCCCATGACCATTCTCATCCGCGGCGGCACTGTCGTCAACCACGATCACTCGGCCAAGGCCGATGTGCTGATCGACAATGGCAAGATCGTTGCCGTGGGCACCGGACTCTCGGGCACCGAGACCATCGATGCCGGGGGCTGCTATGTGATGCCGGGCGGCATCGATCCGCACACGCACATGGACATGCCCTTCATGGGCACGACAACCGCTGACGATTTCGAATCGGGCACCATGGCGGCACTCTCCGGCGGCACGACGATGACGGTGGATTTCTGCCTTCCGGCGCCGGGCGAATCGATGCTGAAAGCCTATCAGGCGTGGCGCCACAAATCCGAGAAGGCGGCGGCGGATTATTCCTTCCACATGGCGGTGACGCAATGGTCGCCGATGATCCATGACGAGATGGAAACCGTGGTCAAGACCTATGGCATCAACACGTTCAAGCACTTCATGGCGTATAAGGGCGCGCTCATGGTGAATGACGATGAGCTCTATAATTCCTTCAAGCGCTGCGCCGAACTCGGCGCCTTGCCACTGGTCCATGCCGAGAACGGCGATGTGGTGGCGAGGCTGCAGCAGGACTATCTGGCGCGTGGTGTTACGGGACCTGAGGGACACTCCTATTCACGGCCGCCGGAAGTTGAAGGTGAAGCGGCGAACCGCGCCATCATGATTGCCGACATGGCGGGCGTGCCGCTCTATATCGTGCATGTGTCTTGCGAGCAGACGCATGATGCCATCCGCCGCGCCAAGATGGCGGGCCAGCGGGTGTGGGGCGAGCCCTTGGTGCAATATCTGGTGCTGGATGACAGCGAGTATCAGAACCCCGACTGGAACCATGCCGCCTGCCGGGTGATGAGCCCGCCGTTCCGGGCGAAGAAGCATCAGGATTCGCTGTGGGCGGGCTTGCAATCCGGAACGCTGTCGGTGGTGGCCACCGATCACTGTGCTTTCTATCTCAAGCAGAAGCAAATGGGCCTCAAGGACTTCACCAAGATTCCCAATGGCACGGGCGGCCTGGAAGACCGCCTGCCGGTGCTGTGGACGGCTGGCGTCAACACCGGGCGGTTGACGAAAGAGGAATTCGTGGCGGCGACATCCACCAACATCGCGCGCATCTTGAACATGTATCCGAGAAAGGGTGCGGTGATGGCGGGGTCGGATGCCGATCTCATGGTGTGGGACCCCAAGGCGACGAAGAAGATTGCGGCGGCCAAGCAGATGAGCCGCATCGAATACAATGTGTTCGAGGGCTATATGTGCACCGGTGCTCCGAAGACGGTGATCTCGCGTGGCAAGATCGCCTGGGAGCAAGGCGACATGCGCGCCAAGGCGGGCGATGGCGATTTCGTGGCGCGGGCACCGAACGCGCCGGTGCATCAGGCGAACGCGGTGTGGAAGGGATTGACGCAGCCCAAGGGGGTGCAGCGGATCGAGGTGACGCCGTAGGCGGACTTGACGGAACTACGGGTAGCCCGTATATGAAGATCGATTGGCACAACGCCAAGGCTGCTGCCAACAAACGAAAACACGGCGTTTCGTTCGAGGACGCGGCAGAGATTTTCCGTGACCCGGTCGTTGTGGAAGAATTGGACTTGCGCGACGTCTATGGTGAAGAGCGTGTCGTCGCCACTGGATTGGTGGATGGTCAAGTATTGGTCGTCGTGTATACGGAACGTCCGACTTCAATTCGAATTATTTCGGCCCGCAGGGCAAACAAACATGAGCAACAAGACTACTACCGTCAGACTCGAACCTAACGGGCGCATGATGCGCCAGACCGAAACGGGTTGGGAAGAAGTTGTCAGGGAGCCACTCGCCCCAGCCGATCCCAATTTTGAACCGGTCTACGACCCGGACAATCCGCCGCTGACAGAGGCACAACTGGCGGGGATGAAGCGCATTTCACCAGCCAAGGCTTTGCGATTCAGATTGGGCCTCAGCCAGCAAGAGTTCGCGGCGCGCTATCAAATCCCAATCGGCACATTGCGCGACTGGGAACAGCACCGCAGCGAACCCGACGCTCCGGCGCGTGCCTATCTCAAGGTGATCGCCGCCGATCCGCAA
>JANLTS010000128.1:0-2027 GCA_031363045.1 Hyphomicrobiales bacterium | reverse complement strand
CCGCACCCGCCGTCATGGTGTTGGACACCGCGATGGTCAAGACCGCGATGACCGCGTTGAAGCCCAGCGCACTGCCGGCACCGGCTTGCTGCATCACCTCGAAGACGCTGGCCGCGACCCATTCGGCGGCACCTGTCGATTTCATTTCGATACCGAGCGAGATCGCCGCCGCATAGAGCAGAACGACGCCCCAGTTGACGCCACTATTGATATCCTCCCAGCGCACCAGCCCCATGATCAGGAAGGCGGCCACTCCGGCAATGGCGATGGTGCCGAGCCCCACCGTGCTGGAATACATCACCCAGCCGAGGATCGTCAGGGCGAAGATCAGGATGGTGAGCCAATCAGAGGCCTTCATCGGCCCCTGCATCGACACTTGCGTGCGGAGCCGCGACACGGCGCGCGACATGTCGGTGACCTCGGGTTTGAACGTATAGATCAGCAGTGCCGCGACAATCGGCAGGCGGAGCAGGAACATCGGGAAGGCATAGGCCGCCCAATGCAGGTAATCCATGAGGAAGCGGTAGGTGGCGGGATTGGCCGGGTCGTAGAAGAATTCTTTCCAGTAGCTGATGATGATGGCATTGCGGGCCCCGCCCGAAGGTGTGGCGACGCCGGCAATCGAGCAGCCATAGGAAATCGAGAACAGGATCACCGCCGCCAGATTATGCACCTTGCGGGGGTCATTCGAGGTCAGCGTGATCAGCGTGACGCCAACCGGCAGCATCATTGCCGCCACCGTGTGTTCGCCGATGAAGGCGGCAAGCGCGCCGCAAACCGCCGTGATGCCGAAGCTGATCCAATAGACATTGGTGCCGGTCATCCTGACAATCCACCAGGCGATGCGCTTGTCGAGCCGCTGCTTGACGATTGCCACCGCCAGCATCAGCGAGCCCATGATGAAGAGCACCGAATCGGTCATCAGGCTGCGCGCCACTTCGGTCGCATCGACTTTCAGCAGCAGCACTTCGCCGACGATGATGAGCAAGGGCACGGTGGGCAGCGGAATGGCCTCGGTGATGAACAGCATCGTCGCCATCAGCGACATGACCAGCACGATCTGGCCTTCATGGCTGAGGCCGGTTGGTGTTGGCGCCGCCATCAGCGCGAAGCCGACGATCATGGTGATGAAGAACCAGCGGCGCTTCCACAGGAAGGCCAGGTCCATGCCGGCCATGAAGACAAGGTAACGTTGATAGCCGCGGCGGCGGAAGCGCGTGAGCCCGGGTGTTGCCGCATGTGACTGCAGACTGTCGCGCGCCAGCTGGAACTGCGGAGCGGGCGCGTTCAACGCTTGGTCCCCCGCCAGACCCTTGCCGCCAGCCACCGCGCCGTGACATGCTGCGGGCGATTCAATGCTGGCCGATGTCTGGTGTCAAAGTGCTTCATCCCGAAACTGTTCTCGCGCAAATTGATCAACAATTCCCTCAAAGCCTCGAGCGGCTGTTCGAGCTGCTGCGTTTTGCCAGCGTGGCGACCGATCCGAAGTTCGATGCCGATTGCGCTGGTGCCGCCAATTGGCTGGTCCACCGGTTGCAGGCGATGGGTTTTGACGCGGGCCTGCGCCAGACCACCGGCCAGCCCCTGGTCGTCGGCACTTACTCGCCCCCGGATGGCGGCAAGCTGCCGCATATTCTGTTTTATGGTCATTACGATGTGCAGCCAGCTGACCCGGTGGACCTGTGGACGTCGCCGCCCTTCGAGCCGCAAATCCGCAAGTCCAAAAATGGCAAGGACTGCATCTTTGCGCGCGGAGCCTGCGACGACAAGGGCCAATTGATGACCTTCCTCGAAGCCAGCCGCACCTGGCTTGACGTACACGGAGCATTGCCGTTCCGATTGACGGTGATGATCGAAGGTGACGAAGAGGGCGATGCCAGCCATCTCGATCGCTATCTGGCAAAACATGCCGGGGAGTATCCGATTGATGCCGCGTTCATCTGCGACACCGAATTGTGGAACGCCAAGACGCCCGCCATCAAACCGCGCGGCATGGATAGCTGGGCCAAGATCGTCAAGCTGGCCGA
>JANLTS010000100.1:0-5017 GCA_031363045.1 Hyphomicrobiales bacterium | reverse complement strand
CTCGCGACGAGGTGGCGTCTACGACCAGTCGCTGATGGGCTTGGCGCTCACCGGCTATTCCATGCCGATCTTCTGGTGGGGCCTGATGCTCATCCTGGTGATGTCCAACACCTTCCACCTGACGCCGGTCTCGGGCCGCGTCGATTTCGTCAAGTTCTATTATCCATCGGTCACCGGCTTCATGCTGATCGACTCGATCCTGTCGGGCAGGGCCGGGGCCTTCAAGGATGCCGCCGTCCACCTCATCTTGCCCACCATCGTGCTCGGCACCGTGCCCCTGGCCGTAATCGCCCGCATGACGCGCTCGGCGATGCTGGAAGTGCTGGAGGAGGACTACGTGCGCACCGCCAGGGCCAAGGGCCTGTCGGCCTATCGCATCATCGGCGTGCATGCGCTGAGGAACGCCCTGATCCCGGTAGTCACTGTCATCGGCCTGCAGATCGGCGGCTTGCTGGCGGGCGCGGTTTTGACCGAGACCATCTTCTCCTGGCCGGGCGTGGGCAAGTGGCTGGTCGAGTCGATCGGCCGTCGCGATTACCCGGCCCTGCAAGGCGGCATCATGCTGATCTCCACCGTCGTCATCACCGTGAACCTCATCGTCGATCTACTCTATGGCCTCATCAATCCGAGAATCCGCCATGCCAAGTGACATCACCCTTGCCGGACCTGCCGCACCAACCGCACCGCCCGGCCCCTTCACCGCCTTCTGGCGTGCCTTCGGCGAGAACCGCGGCGCTGTCGTTGGCATGGTTGTCGTCGTCACCATTTTGCTGGTGGCGGTCTTCGCCGGCTTCATTGCACCGCACAATCCGATCGAACAATACAAGGGCTTCACCAAGCTTCCGCCATTCTGGATGGAAGGTTCCGACTGGCGCTTCATCCTCGGCACTGATGCGGTGGGCCGCGACATGCTCTCGCGCCTGATGTTTGGCGCCCGCGTCTCTCTGTTCATCGGCATCGCCGTCATGACGGTGTCGATGGTCTTCGGCATTGCACTGGGCTTGGCCGCCGCCTTCTTCGGTGGCATTGTCGATGTCGTCATCATCCGCGTCATGGATCTGGTGATGGCCATCCCAGGGCTGGTGCTGGCCATCCTGATCATCGCCATCATCGGACCCAATCTCACCAACACCATCATCGCCGTCACCATCGTCGGCCTGCCGCGCTATGTGAGATTGGTGCGCGCCTCGGCAATGACCGAACTGACCAAGGATTATGTGACGGCGGCCAAGGTCGCAGGCGTCAGGCCATGGCGGCTGATGACCGTCTCGGTGCTGCCCAACTGCCTCGCCCCATTGATTGTTCAGGCGGCCCTGGGCCTCTCGGATGCGATCCTTGAAGCGGCCGGGCTGGGTTTCTTGGGGTTAGGCGCCCAGCCACCGACGCCTGAATGGGGCGCCATGCTGGCCGATACGCGCGACCTGATGATGTCGCACCCCTGGGTGATGGCATTCCCCGGCCTGTCGATTCTCATCACCGTGCTGGCCATCAACCTGATGGGTGACGGCCTTCGCGATGCGCTCGACCCACGGCTGCGGCGGAGCTGACGGCCATGACCGACGCGATCATCGGCGCATTGGGCACCGTTCTCGCGGCCTTCACCGGCGTTCTGACCTGGTACCTTGCCTCGCGCGCCGACCGCCGTCGCGAACGCGACGACCGCGAGGTTCAACGCCGTGCCGAAGAGTTGCAGCGCGAGCAGCGGGTGCTCGACATCGTCGTCGCCTTGCATTCGGAAATCCTGGCGGGCGTCGTTGCCAATCGCCGGCAATTGACGGTTGAAGACGTCGCCTATGCCCTGAAACAGACCAAGCCCTTCACCACGGCGGATGAGACCGATTTCGTTTTCGACTCGCTGAAAGGCGACATTTCCATCCTCCCCGCAGAGGTCATCCACGCCGTCGTGCAATATTACCGCGTCGCCATGCAGTCGAACCTCGTCACCAGGGATTTGCGCGACCCGTATTTCCTCGAACAGCCCCCGTCCGAACGCCGCCGGATCATCGGCTTCCTGTTGCAGCTGGTTGAACTGCAGAAAATTCTGGGGGAAGAGGCATTGATCGACCTGGCAACCTTCGCCGCAAAATCAGGGATCGATCTCCAAAGCAACGAGGCGCGCGCCGCCGCTCTGTTCCTGCGCGCCAGCACCGAAATTGCCGCGGTGTTTACGAAATCGGATAAATCGGACCGGAAGCCATCGCACACCCGTCTGTTGAAACCTCAAGATCATATAAAGCCGCCAAGGCGGAAAGTGAAGTAACGAAATGTACCTGCTCCAGATCAAGAACCTCATCGTCGAATTCAAGACCGGCTCCGGCGCTTTCCGGGCGGTGGGTCGGCGGCTCCGGGCTCTCCGGTTTTCATTGGATCGGAGCGAACGGCCGTGACGCATTGGCTGCTGCCCGCTTTGGTTGCGCCGTTGGTCTTGGGGCTGGTGACGGTCGGCGGCTGGTTCACTACCTATTTCCTAGGTTTACGCCAAGAGAAACGGCGCCGTCTCGAACGCATCGTCGATGTACAGACTGCGGTCGCTGCCGAAATTCGCAGTTACCGGCAACGCGGAACCAGTTTCGACATCGCCGAACACGGAGCAAAGATGGAAGCATGGATTCTGGCTGGCGAAGGTGCAAACACGCCTTTTGTGCCTCTCGAACCAGAATTTATCATCTATTCGGCTATGGTGAAAGACATTCACATTTTGCCGCAGGCGGTGATCGATCCGGTCGTTCTCTTTTATACACAGGCCTCCACGGTGGCACTATTTGCTTCGGTCTTGCGAGCGGAGCGCTATGAAGCCTTAGATGCGATGCGGAAAAACGACATGTACCAAGACTACCTTCGCCTCTTGCAGCACGCCTACACGTTGGCTGACACTGCACTCGGTGAATTGCAGGTGTCGCTGGCAGAAGGGGGCAATCAATAACCGGGCTTGGGACCTGTTGGACCCAAAATCGGTTTTGGCGTTTGAATGGGTTGTGTTGCCATTGGTACTCCTCTCGTAGAAGGTGAATATCCAGCCTCGCGCGCTGAACCACTTCTACACTACCGCCTCCGTCGCATGAATACATAGTGTAGCTTACAGGTAATTCAACGAAATGTCCCTGCTCCAGATCAAGAACCTCACCGTCGAATTCAAGACCGGTTCCGGCGCTTTCCGGGCGGTCGATGGCGTGTCATTGAGCGTCGACAAGGGAGAGGTGCGGGCCATCGTCGGCGAGTCGGGAAGCGGCAAGTCGGTCTCGATGCTGGCGGTGATGGGGCTCTTGCCCTGGACTGCCACCGTCACCGCCGACCAGATGACCTTTGAGGGCAAGGACCTGCTCGGCATGAAACCGAAGGACCGCCGCAAGATCATCGGCAAGGACATCGCCATGATCTTTCAGGAACCGATGTCGAGCCTCAACCCCTGCTTCACCGTCGGTTTCCAGCTGATGGAAGCGCTGAAAACCCACCTTGATCTCGACAAGCAGGCCCGCCGTAATCGCACCATCGAACTATTGGGCCTCGTCGGCATCCCCTCGCCCGAGCAGCGGCTCTCGTCCTATCCGCACCAACTGTCCGGCGGCATGAACCAGCGGGTGATGATCGCCATGGCCATCGCCTGCAACCCGAAACTCCTCATCGCCGACGAACCGACGACGGCGCTTGACGTCACCATTCAGGCGCAGATCCTTGAGCTTCTGGTGCGGCTGCAGAAGGAAACCGGCATGGGCCTGGTGCTGATCACCCATTCCATGGGTGTGGTGGCCGAAACCGCCGAGCGTGTGAGCGTCCAGTATGCGGGCCAGAAGGTCGAGGAACAGAAAGTCGCCGATCTCTTCGGCAATCCCCGCCACCCCTATACGGCGGCACTCCTGTCGGCCCTGCCCGAACGCGCCACGGCACGGCGCCTGCCGTCGATCCCCGGCGTGGTGCCAGGACAATTCGATCGGCCCAAGGGTTGCCTCTTCGCACCGCGCTGCCAGTTCGCAACTTCGCTCTGCCGTCACTCGGTGCCGATGCGGGTTTCAGGCACGCTGTGCCATTATCCGCTGAACAACGGTGTGCCCGACAGCCACCCGGGAGTGGAGGAAGCAGCATGAGCATCGTCCTCACCGCCCGCGACGTCGCCCGCTATTACTCCGTCTCGCGCGGCACCTTCGCGCAGCCCGGCGTCCTAAAAGCGCTGGACGGCGCCAGCTTCACACTAGAACGCGGCAAGACTCTGGCCGTGGTCGGTGAATCGGGCTGCGGCAAGTCAACGCTCGCCCGCGCCGTCACCATGATCGAGCTGCCGACAGCGGGTTCGCTCAACATTGCGGGCGAAGAAATCGTCGGCGCCTCAAGTCAGACATTGCGGGCCCTTCGCCCCAAAGTGCAGATCGTCTTCCAGAACCCCTATGGTTCCTTGAACCCGCGCCAGAAAATCGGCCACGCGCTGGAAGAGCCGCTGCTCGTCAACACCAATCTCTCCCAGGCCGAGCGCACCGAAAAGGCCCGCGCCATGATGACCAGTGTGGGACTGCGGCCCGAACATTACGACCGCTACCCACACATGTTCTCCGGCGGACAGCGCCAGCGCATTGCCATCGCCCGCGCCCTGATGCTCGATCCCGAAATTCTGGTCCTCGATGAACCGGTGTCGGCGCTCGACGTGTCGATCCAGGCACAGGTGTTGAACCTGCTGGCCGATCTGCAGGAGCAGCACAACCTCGCCTATCTGTTCATCAGCCACGACCTGTCAGTGGTGCGCCACATCGCCAATGAGGTGATGGTGATGTATTTGGGCCGCGTCGTCGAACAGGGCCCGCGCGACGTGATCTTCGCCAACCCGCAGCACCCCTATACACGTGCGCTGCTCTCGGCCACGCCGCAGCCCAACCCGGACGTGAAGCGCGAACGCATCGTGCTGAAGGGCGAACTCCCCTCGCCCTTGAACCCGCCATCTGGCTGCACCTTCCACCCGCGCTGCCCGCTTGCATTCGAGCATTGCAAGATGGTGAGCCCTGCCCTTCTTGCGCATGAGGGAAGCCTTGTG
>JANLTS010000040.1:0-9641 GCA_031363045.1 Hyphomicrobiales bacterium | reverse complement strand
ACCTAACGCTGGCTGAGTGGCGCGATCGCCGACGAAAAGATAATGAAAAACGCGAGGCCCGTCGCCGATAAGCTATGGCTTCAGTTCAAGAGACATTAAAAGACCGACTCCAGGCCGCGCTTGGAGCGGCATTTGGAGGTGAATTTGCGGCGATAGATCCAGTGCTTGGGGTAACGACGAATCCTAAGTTTGGGGACTATCAGGCGAATGTTGCACTGCCGTTGGCAAAACGGGTGGGTTTGCCCCCTCGGGAGGTGGCGGCTAAGATTGTGGCGGCGTTATGTATTGATGACATTTGCGAGGTTCCGGAGATCGCCGGCCCTGGGTTCATCAACTTAACGCTCAAGCCTGCTTTTTTAGAGGGGCAGCTTAGGGCGATCGCCGCAGACTCTCGCTTGGGCATCCCGACGCTTCAGCATCCCCAGCGGGTGGTCGTCGATTACCCTAGCCCCAATATCGCCAAAGAAATGCACGTGGGGCATCTACGTCCGGCGGTAATTGGGGAATGTTTGGCGAGAGTACTTGAGTTTTTGGGGCACGATGTGGTGCGGGTGAGCCATGTCGGCGAGTGGGGCACGCCCTTTGGGATGCTGATTGCCCATCTGCGCTCACAATACCCCACAGCTTTAGATGCAGACAGCGACTTAAGCTTAGGGGAGCTGTCTACGTTTTATCGAGAGGCGAAGCAGCGGTTTGATGCCGATGAAGCCTTTCAGGATGCGGCGCGGCTGGCGGTGGTGCAGCTTCAGGCCGGAGAGGCTGAAACCCTAAAGGCGTGGAAGATTGTTTGCGACCTATCAAAGCGCTCCTATCGGTTGATTTATGACCTGATGGGGGTTTCGCCAGAGATCTGCGATCGCGGTGAATCGTTTTACAACTCGATGCTGCCGGAGGTGGTTTCGGCGTTGGATGCGGCAGGGCTACTGGTGGAAAATCAGGGTGCCCAATGCGTATTCCTAGAGGGCTACACCAACAAGGCGGGGGAACCGCTGCCCATGATTGTGCAAAAGTCTGACGGGGGGTACAACTATGCCACCACAGATTTAGCCGCCATTCGCTACCGGATTCAGGAAGACAAGGCAGATCGGCTTGTTTATACAACAGACATAGGGCAATCGAATCACTTTGCCCAGGTGTTTCAGGTCGTGCGTCGCGCCGGATGGGTGCCAGAGACGGTAGAGCTAGTCCATGCGCCCTTTGGTTTGGTGCTAGGAGAAGACGGGAAGCGCATTAAAACCCGCTCTGGCGATACGGTGCCCCTGAAGGATCTGCTGGAAGAGGCGATCGCCCATACCCGTGCAGATTTTCAGCAGCGTCTGCAAACCGAAGAGCGCTCAGAATCTGAAGCCTTTATTGAAGATGCAGCCCGAACCATCGGCATTGGGGCGGTCAAATATGCCGATTTAAGTCAAAACCGCACCAGCAACTACATCTTTAGCTACGACAAAATGCTGGCGCTTCAGGGCAATACAGCACCCTATATGCTGTATGCCTACGTTCGGGTGCAGGGCATTAGCCGCAAAGGCAACATTGACTTTGATCAAATTGCGTCTGATTTACCCATCGCCCTTGAGAATGAGGCAGAGCTGGTACTGCTCAAGCATATTTTGCAGATGGCGGATGTCATTGCTCAAGTGAGTGAAGACTTGATGCCGAATCGGTTGTGCCAATATCTGTTTGAGCTAAGCCAAAAGTTTAACCAGTTTTATGACCGCTGCTCAGTGTTAGACGCACCAGAACCTCAGCGCACGACAAGGCTTCTGCTCTGTCACACCACGGCACGAACCCTTAAGCTGGGTCTCTCTCTTCTAGGTATTTCTGTCTTAGAAAGGATGTAGCAGCAGCAGCACAGCATTTTGTTAGATCGGAATGCCTTGCTGACAGGATGTTCTAAAGCTTCGAGACTGCTGCTGAACCTTTTAGATACCAGCGCCAAGGAATTTCTGCCCCCTGAGTTAACCCAATGCGAGTGGTTTGAACCAGGTCTGGAGAGGATGAAGTTTCAGCCTGTGAGTTCAGCGCTGGATGCTCAAGCCAAAGGGGCTGACCGTGCCTCAACGGAACCTGGCTCAAGCTGCGGTCAATCTCAAGGCACCGACAGAGTTTGCCTGGGCCTGCTGCCAACCTCGCCTGGGCTTTGGGCGATAGTTCTGGATCTAAACCGACTTGCAGTGCAAGGGCACGGATCAAGACAGCACTGGCTACGCCATCTTGATCGGTCACTACATTGAAGCAGTGGTACATGCCGTAAATTAAGTAAACGTAGCTATAGCCCGCGACTCCAAACATCACGGCATTACGCGGGGTGCGCTTGCGATAGGCATGGCAGGCTGGGTCATCGGGACCATAGGCTTCTGTTTCAACAATGATGCCCCGCCGCAGTTCGCCATTGGGGAACTGCCGAACAAGAGCGCAGCCAATGAGGTCAGGGGCGACTTCTGGGGCAGGACGAGAAAACCATTGTGGCTCAATGACGGAAGAAGGGTGGGTTGAGATCAAAACGTTGTGAGCTGTAGAGGGCAGATTTTGGGAGCGTTCACTTTAATTGTAAAGACGTTGCAGTTTCAGCAACCGCGCACCCATTGATCCAGGGTTGCGCCATTGTTGTAAAAGCATGAGCCATTCGGTCAGGAGAATTGAGACCGTTCGAGGAGTTAGCCCAATCTCTTGCGCTAGGGTCTGTTTACAGACTAATAATGAGGGTGCATTGTATTCAATGACACCATGGACTCTTCTGTCGATGCGATCGCCACTCCCATCCCCTCTCTTACGGATCACCGTCAGTGGGGCACCGCGATGGCACAGCCTACGGGCGATCAGCTCGACAATATCAAAACGCAGATTGACTTAGTGCTGATGGCGTTAGAGGCGTTGACGGGCATTGGGTCTGACGCCATGCTCCAGGCTGCGGCCGATCTGGGGGTTCAGGAAATGGTGGGCGATCGCGTGGCGCTTTGGCGGCTGCGGCAGTCTAACCCCATCCGGCGGGGGACAGGCGGACGCAAAAAGCTGGATATTGAAGAAGCGCGATCGCTGGTACTGATTAGCTGCAACTTAGCGCAAAAACACCATGAAACGATTCGCCGTGCAGTGTGTCTGCTTGAAGCACTAGCCGAGCAAAACCGTCCACCCCATCAAGCCGCGTTGCTCGGAGACTACCTCGATCAGTTTACAAACCTCTACCAAGAACGGATGGATGATGACCACCGCACCCCAACAGCCTTAACCGACATTGGCTTAAAACTATTAATAGACCTATTGTTCTATAGTGCGCCCCAAGGCATTCGTCGGTTGTGGATGGCCCTCTTAGATCGCACCCAGTAAATCTGAATTATCCTTTTTCTCCATGATTCCTTTGGCAACGAAGCGTAATGTCTGTTCTTAGCCCCACCATTTCTAAGCTATACACGCCGCCCACCTGCACGCTTGAGGTGACGGCGAAAACATCCCCCCTGTCGCGGTGGACACGGACGCCAGCCATTAAATCACTTCAGTTTTTGCTGAGTTTTGATAGTTCAGCGCAGCGTGCCCGTGAACCGATTGAAATCTATGGCAATCAGACCCAGCTATCGGCACTCACAGAAACCGTCACCCAGTACATCCAAACGGTTTTGGCAAGTCGAGCGACGGAGCTACCCTTATGTGGGTCGCAAACTGAACCGTCAGCGCCAGCCCCCGATGATGCGACTGCTCAACTTGCACTGCGGCCTCGCAGCCTGTTGACCCATGAATTAATGCTGGGTAGCTTAGCCACTGCTCAATCTGGTTCAAGTCTGCTGCTGAAGGTATCTCAACTCTATGATCTGGCAACGGCGCTAGAAGACTGCACCACTGACCTCCAGCAAATGCCAACCCTGATTGCGGCAGAACGACCTGCTGTAATAATGCCCTTTCTTAGAAGCGCTGCGGTGGTGTTGCTGACGGTGGGTCTAGGAACCGCTACTTGGCGATTATTTCAGACTGGACCTGTTGCGGTTAACCCATCCGCATCGACTTCAAAAACTGCAATGGCTCCGTCTGCGACGCCGCTTCCATCGGCACCGTCTCCTTTTCCATCTGCGCTTTCGCGTTCCCTTAATTTGCCGTCCATTCAGCTCCCTAACCGTTCTGACACAATAGTTGACCCCGGCAGCCTGGGCCTCGAAGCCTCCGTCCACCAGGGTGGTGGCGGCCGCCGGAACAGCGGTCATCAGGCTGGCTCCGGCCAGTACCACAAGCGCCACGGCGGCAAGGTTGGGAAGGTTCAATTTTGTCATCACGCAACTCCAGGCAAAGGGCGCGCGGACCGCTCCGCGCGCTTTCGACCTGAGGACTATCCGGACCCGCAGGTGTCCGCATGACGCATATTGACTATGCCGTCTGGCGCGCCCTGCGGCGAAGCGCTGCGCCGGCGAGTCCGAACCCGCTGATCATCAGCGCCCAGGTCGAGGGCTCGGGCACTCCGCCGGGAGGCGGCGGAGGCGGCGGAGGCGGAGGCGGAGGCGGAGGTGGCGGAGGTCCCGACAAGTCGCCACCGTCGGTGAACGCAAAGGCCGGCTGATAGGCCAGGTTCACCGTGGCGGACCCTGTGCGGGTTTGCCGGGACTGGCCGGCGGCGGCGACCTCGTCGCTCAGATACCACTTCAGGTTTCCCGATCCGCCCGCCGCATGGTTCGTCCGGATCCGATACTTGTCACCCGCAGTGAAGCTGAGCGTTTTGTAGGCGAAATGAATGAAGAGATTTGTTCCGTTCTCGCCGAATGGAACATCCGCTTCGTTGATGGTCGTCGCGCTGTTCGGCAGCAGCGCGCTGGCTACCTGCATGAACCCCATGCCGGTCCATGTGGCGCCATTGAAGCGCTCGATATTGAAACCGACGTTGCGATTGCCGACATTGCCATAGGTCGAAATCGGCACGATCAGGTGTTTCGCATCGAAGCTGGTGGGCGCGACGAACTCCGTCACGACGTTCCGGTAGATGGGGCCGTTGCAAGGGAGGCCGCAACCGGCCGTCACCAGTCCAAAACTGTCGAAGGTCTGCGAGGCGTCCGGCGCGCGCAGATCCAGGGGTAACGAGGCTTGCTTGACCGTCTTGGCCGTATCCGACGGATCATAGTTTCCGAACAAAACTGTAGCGTGAGCGGCTGAGCCGGCGGCCAGCGCCGCCGCAAAGCCAATGGAAACGGCCCTGGCCAGGAGCCTGACCCTGCCGACGCCCACCACCTGCGCTTCTTGTGTGAGGTGACGCTTCATGACACTGAATTCTCCGAACCTGTCTGGCGAGGATCACCAGATCATCGCCCATTTCAGACTCGAGAAGACATCGGCCCCAAACCTGGAGCATGGTCCAAATGGACTATGATCGTGGTGAATCAGGCTGCCGCGTGACGCAGGATGCTGTCCCAGTGGCGCAGCGCCAGCAGGTGACCGGTGTCCGGGAACACTTCAACCCGGGTCGCCTTCGGCCCCAGAAAGTCCAGGAGGTCAGACAGGGGGGCGAAACCGTCATGTTCGCCGTGCCAGACGGTCACGGGACAGGCCAGATCATCGGCGGTGGCGTTTCCGGCGCGACGGAAGGCGCGCATCTCGGCGCCGGGCCCCTTGCGGGAAACCGCCATGCACTCTGCATTGTAGCTGGCGACGAAGGTGGCGACCCAGGGGTTGGCCTCCACATAGGCCCTGTCCCCCGGCGCGTAGGCGGCCCCAGCCGCGATCATGCGTTCGATGAATGAGGGCGAGATCCGCGCGTTCATGATCCCATAGAGCGTTTCGGCGACCCAGGGGTTGTCTTCCAGCCGGGCCCGGAACTGGCTGATGATCGAATCCTGCTTCGTTGTGGGACGCGGCGGACGACCGGCGCACAGCAATACGTCGCGGGCCCTCACTCCAAGGCGGACGGCGGTGCAGATGGCCGATGGCGCGCCGGACAGCACTGCGGCGATCCTCACCTGATCTATCTTGAGAGCGTCACAAAGGGCGACCATGTCTTCGGCTACCGCTTCGAAGCTGTAGTCGGCGAGGGGGTCAGACTGACCAAAACCCGGGCGCTCGGCGCTGATAACGCGAAGGCGCAGCTCCGTCGCAAGCGTCTGGACGCCGGGCGGCAGCAAGCTCGAGCCCAGCCCTTCATGGAACATCAGCATCGGCTTCCCACCCGGGTCACCGTAGTCGCGGTAGGCGAGCTTTCGGCCATCCGACAGGAGGAGAAACCGCACGGGCGGCGCCGGCAGGGGCGGTGGTGACGCGCCGACGCCCTCCATCGCGCCGGCGACCTGGCCGAGTTCAGTCAGCGCGCGGATCAATTCGCTCTGTCGCTTCAGCCCCATCTTGTCGAAGATCGCCCGCAACTGGTTGCGCACGGTGTTGATACTGATGTCCAGATCCTGGGCAGTCTCCTTAAGCGTCTGGCCGTCGCGCAGGCGCTCAGCCAGGCGCAGTTCGGCAGGAGTCAGGCCGAAGTTCCGGCCGATCGACCCCCAGAGGCGTCCCGTTTCCTCGATAGCTGGAAAGAGTAGCGCGAACCCGGCCTGAGCACCGTCGAACGAAAGGCCGCTCAGATAGGCCACATCGGCCAGGCTCCGCACCGGAGCCACATACCCGAAACACGGACCATCATCGCCGACGCGCTCCAGTTTCAACACTGTTTGCTCGCCGGTGAGCCGGGCCTGGCGCAAGGCCTGCTCAAAAGCCTCCATGTTGTGGGAATCCTGGAAATGCAGAGGCAATCCAGGTTCCGCCCTGCCGATACCGCCAGACAGAACGGCCTGGCCCCGCGCATTGACCGCCGCTACCCGACCGCTTGCGGTGATGGCCACCCAACCAAAGGCGTGGCTGGACAGCCGGATTTCTGGCGCTGCGTTGACGCCCACCAGGCGAGCGATGTCCTCGCTGTGGGCCAGGCCCCGGCGCGCTGACTCGGGCGCCTCATCGCGGGCCGGCTGGTCGGCCAGAACCTCAATGAGTTGCACCCAGCGTCCCGGATCGGCCGCGACCTGATACATTGCCTCGACGATCAGCTGGACATCAGCGGAGTCAGACGTGGTGTTTGCGGCGGCAGGGGCCATGAACGTCAAACGATTCCGGGAATTGCGGGGTCGGCACCCCTCAGGGACAGCAAAATCCGGACCAGCGCAATGTGAAGCCTGGGGGAGCACGCGTCTGTACCCGGCTGCATGGGTTCCTCACTTGCACCTCCAGCTTGCCCGTGGAATGGGTTTCGTCAAACAAGCGTTTAAGGGAGCCACCGATGAAAGCCGCCGTCTACTACGAGAATGGCCCGCCGGATGTGTTGCGCTATGAGGACGTGCCCGACCCACAGTGCCACCCCAAGGGCATCGTGATCCGCGTTGAAGCGGTCTCCATCGAGGGCGGCGATACCCTGAACCGCCACGGCGGGCCGCTGATGACCAATCCCCATGTGGTCGGTTATCAGGCCGCTGGAACCATCGTTGAGGTTGGCGCCGAGGTCACCCACCTGAAGGTCGGTCAGAAGGTCGCCACCACCGGCGGATGGGGCAGCCACGCTGAGCTGCGGGCCGTCTCCGCCAAGACCGCCTGGGTGATCCCGGACGGCATGGACGTGCGTTTGGCCTCGGTGATCCCGGTGACCTTCGGCACCGCCGACGACTGCCTGTTCGAGTTCGGCCGTCTGCAAAAGGGCGAGAGCGTCATGGTCCAGGCCGGGGCGTCTGGCGTTGGCGTGGCGGCGATCCAGCTGGCCGCGCGCGCCGGGGCGTCCATGATCCTGGCCACGGCGTCGTCCGATGAGCGTCTGGAGAAGCTCAAGGCCATCGGGATGACCCACGGCATCAACTACAAGACCCACGATGTGGTGGCCGAGGTGATGCGTATTACGGAGAAAAAGGGCGTCAACGTCATCGTCGACTCGGTGGGCGGACCGACGCTTCAGTCCTCCATCGGATCGCTGGCCTATCGCGGGCGGGTGTCGATGGTGGGCGCTGCGGGTCGTGAGCCGATGCGGGTGGATGTCGGCTCGATGATGGGTGGCAATCGCTCGTTGTCTGGCGTGTTCCTGGGCGCCGAAATCGCCACAGAGCGGGTGCAGAAAAACATCGCCAAGCTGATCGCCGACGTGGCGAGCGGCGAGCTGAAGGTGATGATTGACCGGACGTTCCCGCTGTCAGAAGCGGCCGAGGCGCATCGCTATATCGAGAGTCGGGCGGCGGTCGGGCGCGTGCTGTTGATCCCCTGACGTGGCGGCTGGGGGTTCAGCCGAATATCTTCAGCCACAGCCCGATAAGGCCGAGGATGATGAACCCCCACATCGCGAGGGACAGCAACAGAGGAACGATTACGCGCATACGACTGGCCGGCTCCTCCCCCAAGGCGACACTGGCCGACATGATAGTCGCCGCGCCACGGGAATGACCAGCCGATTCACGTGCGAGGATTCTCACACGCGAGAACACTCAACCTACAGGGTATAATTGCGGGAGAAAGTTCAATGCCGAGAGCTCAAAACGGGGCCGTGGAACTGGAGTACCAGTGCTTTGGCGACCCGGTCGCCGGGACGATTCTGCTGATCAATGGCCTGGGGTCGCAAATGACGCGGTGGCCCGAGGCGTTCTGCGAGTTGCTGGTGGCAAAAGGGTTTCAGGCGGTCCGGATGGACAACCGGGACACCGGGCTGTCGAGCTGGCCGACAGACCCCTACACCCTGGCCGACATGGCGCGGGACTCCATGGCCGTGCTGGATGCGGCTGGCGCCCGGCAGGCCCACATTGCGGGGGTCTCCATGGGCGGCATGATCGTCCAGCGGATCGCCATTGATCATCCGGACCGGGTGCTCTCCATGACCTCGATCATGTCCGCGCCCTCCGGCAATGTGGTGGCGACACCCGAGGCGATGGCGGTGATCAGCCAGCCGCCGCCCGATCCGCAGGCCGACTATGAGGTCTTTGTCGCCCACGGGGTGAAGAACGCCCGCATCATCGGCAGCCCCGGCTATCCCTGGACCGACGCCGAGCTGCGCGAGCGGGTGATCGCCGAGCACGCCCGCGCCTTCAATCCCGCCGGCGTGGCGCGTCAGCGCAGGGCCATTGGCGCGGACGGGGACCGCACCGCGGAACTTCGCGGTTTGAAGATCCCGACGGTGGTCTTGCACGGCACCGACGACCCGCTGGTGCAGCCAGTTGGCGGCGAGACGACGGCGGCCAGCATTCCGGGGGCCGAGCTTCGCATGATCCCCGGCATGGGTCACGATATGCCGCCCGGATTGTACGGCGTTTTCCTCGACGCGATCCTGAGCGCGGTTGGCCGCGCAGACTGATGACGATCCAGCGCCCCCTCCACCGCTTCGCGGTCCCCCTCCCCCGCAAGCGGGTGAGGAACTGAGCGACCGGCGCTCCTCCCCCGTGCCAACGCTATCGGATTCACACATCGCCGAAACGTCAAATATATCACCAGATTGAGTGTGCGCCCTTCTCCCCTTGTGGGAGAAGGTGGCCTGCGCAGCAGGTCGGATGAGGGGTCGATTCCCCTCACAGAATAACAACCTGTTTTACTGGAATAATCGCCGCGCGACCCCTCATCCGAGCCGCTCGCGCGGCCCACCTTCTCCCACAAGGGGCGAAGGAAAAGTACAGCCATATTCGACGTTGTGTGAATGCCGTAGCGCTTGCGGGGGAGGTGGCGCCCCGGAC
>JANLTS010000018.1:0-4255 GCA_031363045.1 Hyphomicrobiales bacterium | reverse complement strand
GCGTCTCGTGTTCCGGCTGCCACACGCAGGATGGCCGCGGGCGCCCGCCGGACAGCGGCCAAGGCCCGCTCGATACCATGCTGCTCCGCCTCTCCATTCCAGGCAGCGGCGAACACGGCGGACCAAATCCGCATCCCGTCTATGGCTCCCAGTTGAGCGAGCGCGCCACCATGGGCCTTGGCGCCGAGGGCCTCGCCCGCATCACCTATGTGCCGCTGCCCGGAAGTTTCGGCGACGGCGAAACCTATGAGCTGCGCAAACCCGCGTACACCATCACCGGCACCGCCTTCGGGCCATTGGGCGATGACATCCTCATCTCGCCACGCGTCGCCCAGCACATGATTGGTCTGGGGCTGCTGCAGGCGGTGCCGAACAGCACCCTGACCGCCCTTGCCGATCCGGACGATGCCGATGCCGATGGCATATCGGGCCGCGTCAACCGTGTGTGGGACCAGGTGGCGAAGACCTCAGCCATCGGCCGATTCGGCTGGAAGGCCAGCCAGCCGAACCTGTTGCAACAAAATGCCGCTGCTGCCTTGGGTGACATCGGACTTACCACCTCGTTCAATCCGGTCGAGAATTGCTCGGCCACGCAAGCCGCCTGCGTCGCCGCCATCAACGGCGGTGCCCCCGAACTCTCCGACGAATTCCTGGCCAAGCTGACGCTCTACACCATGACGATTGCCGTGCCTGCCCAGCGCGGCGCCGCGAACCCGCAGGTGAAGCATGGCGAAAAACTGTTCCGCGATTTCGGCTGCGCCAGCTGCCACATGCCAACCTTGCTGACCGGCACCGACAAGGCATTCCCGGAAGTCTCGGGCCAGGTCATTCATCCGTTCACGGATCTTCTGCTCCATGACATGGGACCAGCTTTGAGCGACAATCGCCCCGACTACGCCGCCACCGGCAGCGAGTGGCGCACCGCGCCACTCTGGGGGCTGGGATTGATCGAAACCGTCAACGGCCACGACAACCTCCTCCACGACGGCCGTGCCCGCGGCTTCCCCGAAGCCATCCTCTGGCACGGCGGCGAGGCAGAGACCGCCAGGGAGCGTTTCCGGCTGGCGCCTAGGGACGAACGCGACGCGCTTGTGGCGTTTCTGAAGTCGTTGTGATTTGTCTTGCTCCCAAAATGGGAGCATGCTATTGAAATACAATGCGGGCGATTGCGCGGCGCACGCTTGTTCAGTTTGTTGACCAGCACGCCGGTCACCGCGACCACACGTCTTTGAAAGCTGCGCTCGATGCCTGGTTCGCGGAAGCAAGCAAGGCAGCATGGTCGAACACTGCCGATATCAAAGCGCGCTATGCCACAGCAAGCATTGTGTCGTCGGAACGGATCGTCTTCAACATCAAAGGCAACGCCTACCGTTTGGTCGTTGCAGCCGACTTTGAGAAGTCCATCATCTGGATCAAGTGGCTCGGCACCCACAAGGATTATGATCGGATCAGCGCAAGCGAGGTACAGTACAATGGCTGACGTGAAACCCATCCGGAACGAACAAGACCATGAGAACGCCATGGCTGAAATCGAACGTCTCTGGGGTGCTGCCAGCAGTACGCCAGAGGGCGACCGGCTCGACGTTCTGGCAACTCTGATCGACGCTTATGAATCCCGGACATTTATCATGGATGCTCCAGACCCCATCGAAGCCATCAAGTTTCGCATGGAACAACAAGGGCTGACGCGCAAGGACCTCGAAGGCATCATCGGAACCCGAGCTCGCATCGCCGAAGTGCTTGAGGGCAAGCGCGGCCTTTCGATTGCCATGATCCGCAAGCTGCACAGCGAATTGGGCATTCCGGCGGAGATTCTGATCAAGCCAACCAGCAGGCGCGCCGCTTGAAAGCAGCTCAGCTTTCCTGAAGCCGTCGTTGGTTTTGAGGCCCGCTCGGCTCAAGCGCCCACGACAAACCTTCAGGCAACTCACAACTGCAGAAATCGACATGTAGAACGCGTCGATGGCTGGGTGTGGCTGCGGGTTCGGAGGCATGCAGCGTCAGCGCCTTAACTACCAGGATTTCGCCTTCCGCTGCTTCGCAAATTATGGATGGCCAATTGGAAGCAATGCGCTTTGACTCCGCATCCGTCAGTTTTCCAAGTTCAGCCGAGCCCGGAACAATTTTCAGTGCACCATTCTCGGCAGGACAAGGATCGAGGTGAAGTCGAAGAAAGACTATGTGTTTTAAAAGTGACTCAGGGGCTTCCACATGCGGAACGCCGTTCTTGACGGTCCACGTTCCGAAGCCCTCGACCGGCAACTTGTGCTTCACCGCGATAACGCGATCCTGATGCCAGCCGAGGTTCCAATTGTTGTCGGGTGTTTTGTCAAAAGCAAGAATACGCACGGCCCGTGCAGGCGGATGGCCTATGCTCCGCATCGCCTGACCAAAACAGCCATCAGTGCCGATCAGCTTTCTGACAAGGCCAGACGGCGAAAACGGCCGTGAACCAGCGCGGAAATCAAGACCAGAAAATTCCGCGCGAAGAGCGTCAACGTCGGCAGCAGCGATAGTGCGCGCCACCAGCGCGGCCCCATCGCGGCCGAAGTCGAGCACGCCCTAAGCCATGCCCTTGTTGATCTCTTCCGTCATCTTCTTGGCGTCACCGAACAGCATCATGGTGTTGTCGCGCCAGAACAGCGGGTTGTCGACGCCGGCATAGCCGGACGCCATGCCGCGCTTGATGAACATCACCGTCTTGGCTTTCCACACTTCGAGCACCGGCATGCCGTAGATCGGCGATTGCGGATCGTCCTTGGCGGACGGGTTGGTAACGTCGTTGGCGCCGATCACAAAAGCGACGTCGGCCTGGCCGAAATCGGTGTTGATGTCCTCAAGCTCGAACACCTCGTCGTAGGGCACATTCGCCTCGGCCAGCAGCACGTTCATGTGGCCGGGCATGCGGCCCGCCACCGGATGGATAGCGTATTTGACGGTGACGCCTTCCTTCTTCAGGTGATCGGCCATTTCACGCAGCGCGTGCTGGGCTTGCGCCACTGCCATGCCATAGCCCGGCACGATGATGACGGATGCCGCGTTCTTCATGATGAAGGCGGCATCATCAGCCGAGCCCTGCTTGACGGGCTTTGCTTCGCCGCCCTTGGCCGATGGCCCTGCACTCTCGCCGCCGAAGCCGCCGAGGATCACTGAAATGAAGGACCTGTTCATGCCCTTGCTCATGATGTAGGACAGGATCGCACCTGACGAACCCACCAGCGCGCCGGTAATGATGAGTGCGGTGTTGTGTAGCGTGAAGCCGATGCCCGCCGCAGCCCAACCCGAATAGGAATTCAGCATCGACACGACGACCGGCATGTCGGCGCCACCGATCGGCACGATCAGCAGGAAGCCGAGCGCCAGACTGATGGCGATGATCGCCCAAAAATCAATCCAGCTCTGGCTGTCGAAAAATCCATAGATGAAGAACACCAGCGCCAGTCCGAGCGCGATGTTGATCGCGTGGCGGAACGGCAGCATGATCGGCGCGCCCGACATCCGCCCGTCGAGTTTCAGGAAAGCGATGATCGAACCGGTGAAGGTGACAGCGCCGATGGCCGCACCGAGCGCCATTTCGATGCGGCTGATACCTTGGATTTCACCACCCGCCGCAATGCCAAAAGCATCGGGCGCATAAAACGCCGCGGCCGCCACGAACACTGCAGCAAGGCCAACGAGAGAGTGAAAGGCCGCGACAAGCTGCGGCATCGCCGTCATGGCAATTTTCTTCGCCGCATAAGCACCGATGCCGCCGCCGATGGCGAGACCCAACACCACGAGGCCGATCACCGAAGCTGACAACTGCATCGAGGCGAGCGTCGTCACCATGGCAATCGCCATGCCGATCATGCCGTAAATATTGCCTTGTCGCGATGTGGCGGGAGACGACAGGCCGCGCAGCGCCATGATGAACAGGGCGCCCGAGACGAGATAAAGCAGGGCCGCGAGATTGGCTGACATGCCGCTACTTGTCCTTCTTCTTGTACATGGCGAGCATGCGCGAGGTGACGAGGAAGCCACCGAAGATATTGACCGACGCGAGGATCAGCGCCAGGAAGCCGAAGACCATGGCGGTGATCGAGCCCGAGGCTAGAGCACCAACTCCCACTGCCAGCAATGCACCGACGACGATCACCGAGGAGATTGCATTGGTCACCGACATCAGCGGCGTATGCAGCGCCGGCGTCACGTTCCACACGACGTAATAGCCCACGAACACCGCCAGCACGAAAATGCCGAACAGCGAGACAAACGG
>JANLTS010000009.1:0-2596 GCA_031363045.1 Hyphomicrobiales bacterium | reverse complement strand
GCAAGGAAAATCATCATCGACCAAAAGCCGTAGACACCCACTTCCTTCAGCGACACCGCCCAGGGAAAAAGAAAGGCCACTTCGAGATCGAAGATGATGAAGAGGATGGAGACGAGGTAGAATCGGATATCGAACTTCATGCGCGCGTCGTCGAAGGCGTTGAAGCCGCATTCATAGGCCGACAGCTTCTCGGGGTCCGGGTTACGGAAGGCAATCAGCAGCGGCGTGATCAACAGCACAACCGATAGCCCAAGCGCCACGCCCATGAAAATGACGATCGGCAGGTAGTCTCGCAACAGTTCAGGCATGGTCTTCGCGCCCCTCCTCGCGCCCCGCATGGCAGGCGGGATTCCGCCGCTTGGTAGCGCACCGCAACATGCACCGCAAGCTTTTCGGCAAGTTTGTCAAAGCCCTGTGACAATCCTTGCACGGGCACGGGCCATGGACAGACGCAATGAAACCTGCGCTGGTTGCAAGGTCTTATCCGGGCCACGTCAAAACACCCCCAACAACGAGGACTTCCATGAAACGGACATTGGCCGCCACGGCCGTCGCGATCTTGAGCTTCAGCCTGCCCGCAGCGGCCGAAACCATCGATCTCGCCACTGACAAGCGCTCTGAATTGGCCAGCTTGGACCAGCAAAATGGCATCGTGAACTGCACCTGACGGCTCGGCTACCCGCGCGGATAGCCACGAACATCGGATCTGCCCGCCATGGAAGCACGCGGCGCCAGGATCGGCGAGTACCGCGCCGCCAACCCGGATTGCGATTTGCCACCGGCAACCGCTGAAATCATCACTGAACAGGCGCACCGCACGTTTGGAATCAACACGGGCCGCTCCGCGATTCGGCCTGTCGCCGTCAAAGCTTATCGGACCTTTGCGGAACCGAAACTAGGGCAGCGGATCGAACCTGTCTTTGCCGGCGCTGGCCCAGCGGGTTACCAGATCGATCTGCGGTGACCTCGACCGATCGGGAGCGGCAGATTGGACGATCCCGGCCTTGCCATCGCCGAACTGCGTATCGATGCAACTGTGGGGTTTGGAGGACTTGCCGTCGAAAGTCAGGCCATTACAGTTTCTCATCCATATCGACATGATAAAATAGTCCCACGCGCCAAACCAGTCGGCATGGAACGACTGCCCGTTGAGAAATTGATGATGATCAGCCATACGGTCGGATGACAGATACCATCTTTTGTAATCGTCTTTGCCTTTGTGGCTGAACCAAACGCTCATCTCGATCGTCACGAGGCGATACCAGCCGATCGGGCACACACCAATTCCGGTGTTGTTCTCCTTAATCATGTAGCGCACGTGACTGCGCCCATCGGGGCTCGACAAGTTCACGCCATCCCAGCATTGGGGCGAGCCGATGACAGCACCAATTCTTTCGGTGACCAGGCAATTCAGCGTTGCGGTTCCATCGGCGTTTCTGAGATAGGGCTGCAAGGCTGAACCGGGGACAGGGCTTGCTGCAACAGCGCCATTTGTTGTCTCGCACCGCCAACCAACAAAGCCGTTGCCGGATGCACGATAGCTGCCGTAGATGTGGCCTTTGCCCGTCTTGTTGGCGGCTTCGGCTTCGGTGGTGACTTTCTTGTTTTTGGGGTCGGCCGGATCGAAGCCGAACACGAAGGAAAAACCGCGTGGAAAGCGCGTAATCGTTGCGATATCCCGCACCAGTGCATTGTAATATACAATGGCGAAATCCGGTTTGACAATCATCGTCTTGCCGTCGCCCAGCGCGTTGTCCTTGAGAACGGCGGGATGCCAGTAGGCCGAGCGGTTGATCGGCCCGCCACCACATGTCGAGCCGCCTTGAGTGCGCATGGTCTCGTAGGTGCTGCCGGCATTGGTCATCGTGTTCCCGTAAAACGTATGTAAATGGGAAGCACCGGGTTTCCCCGGGTAGATGATCGGGTCGTCAGCAAGGTGATGTGAATAGTTGCAGTGCGTTCTGAACTTCGCTTCACCGCCCCGCGATGAGGTTGGATAGTACCGGCGCACCATCCATTGGCTCAAATCGAAATTCGATCGGATGTTGGCAGGTTCGCTGCCAAAAGCGGGCGGCGATCCACCTGATGATGTCGAGCCATCGCCCAGTCTCGGTGCAACGTAAGGATAGTACGTCGGTGTATATGCTACCGATTGCGGTATGTAGTCTGACTTAGCGGCCGCAATTGAAGTAACGAAAAAGGCTATCGTAAGGAACACGGTCAGTTTCAGATTCATTCAACTCGCTCTCAGATTCGGGATTACGACGAATCTCATTCAGCCGGCGAAACGCGCAATGTGCCTCGACCCATTATGGCCGAATCAACCAATACTAATGAGAGCGGGCTAGGTCACGAATGTGGCCAGAAACTGTCCGTGGCATGACTTGAACATTGCAATTGCAATGCCGCCAGCCAATCGCCAGTTTGATTTTCTGTTGCACATCAGGAGTATCGGTTCGCGGTTCGCAGGTCGATTTCAGGCTCATCACAATATGCGACAAGTCGATTTGACGGCAGGACGATGGCTGCACATCAAAGCCAAACGACGAAAGGCCACCCCGCGGGGTGGCCCTTTCCGTATCCAATTGGATGGCGC
>JANLTS010000633.1:0-12771 GCA_031363045.1 Hyphomicrobiales bacterium | reverse complement strand
GCATCACCGTGTCATAGCGGCTGGTGAAGTTGTCAGGGTCGAGGAAGGTGGCAAATCCCCGGCCGCTGGAAAAGCCGCGCGGGTCGCTACCCAGCACATCGATGGCGTTGGAAGACCAGATGATCTCGTCGCTTTCGATGTTCCAATGATAGGTGGCAAGGCCGGACGCCTCGACCGCCAGGCGCAACTGGTCATTGCTGGCCGTGGCCGGCATGCTCCGTTGGGCGATTTCCAGCACGGCTTCCTGCCCGGCTTGGGCCTCGAAGCTGAAGACTGACGGATTCTGCGGTTCGATCAAGCTGCCTCCGAACAAGTTCTGATTCGCCTGGCGGCACTTTGGCGCGCCCGCGTTCTTCCTGCTATTGGCCAACTCTAATGAAGATCAAAAAATCTTTTGTTAACGGCGATTGATTTCAATAGCCCAAGGCAAACCCATCTTTACGCGAGTCCGAACCGCCAATCAGCATGCCGTTCTCCCGGTCGATGGCGATGGCTTGGCCGCCGCCGAGCGGCGAAGCCGACTCTTCAAGCACGTGGCCACGGGCTAAGAGTCCAGCGCGGGCCGATTGCGTGACGCCGCTTTCGACAATAACCTTGCGCGCGCTCGGGAAATAGCGCGGCTGGTCGATCGCCTCTTGCGGGTCCATGCCGTAAATGTAACGGTTCACCGCGACGCTCATGTGGCCCATCGGCTGATAGTCACCGCCCATGACGCCGAAGCTCATGTCGACCAGGCCGTCCTTCCTCACCATGGCGGGAATGATGGTGTGGAGCGGGCGCTTGGACGGGCTGATGCAATTGGGGTGGCGGGGGTCGGTGACGAAGCCGGCGCCACGGTTTTGAAGTGCAATTCCGGTCTTCGGCGTGACGATGCCAGAGCCAAAGCCATCATAGACCGAATTGATGAACGAGACGGCCAGCCGTTGCTTGTCGACTACCGAGAGATAGATGGTATCGGATCGACGCATAACAGTTTCGATGTCGAGCGACGTGTTCATATCAATTGTCGAAGACAGACGGACCGCCATCTTGTTGCTCAGCAATTCATCCACCGGCACTTCGGCAAAATCCGGATCGGCGATGTGACGGTTGCGCAGTTCCCAGGCGAGCTTCATCGCCTCGATTTCAAGATGCAGGCGCTCGGCGGAGTCAGGGGCATGGCGGCGGATGCCGGTCTGGGCCAGAATGTTGAAAGCGATCAGCGCCGTCAGGCCCTGACCACTGGGCGGAATCTCGAGGAATTCATGCCCGGCGAAATCGGTGGAAATCGGCTTCACCCAATTTGATGTATGGGCTTCGAGGTCGGCTATCGTCAGCAGCGAACCCATTGGCCTGATGGTCTTCACAATGTCCTCGGCGATGGCGCCCTTGTAGAATGCGTCGCGGCCATCCCTGGCAATCAGCCGCAAGGTTTCGCCAAAAGCTGGATAGGACATGGTCTCGCCGACGCGCGGTGCGCGGCCGGATTTCAGGAAATGCCTGGCGCCGCCCACATCGGCAGCCAGCACCGTCTCGTCTTCCAGCCAGTCAACGGCAACGCGCGGCGTCACCGGCACGCCCTGTTCGGCCATGCGAATGGCCGGCTGCAGGGCCTCATAGAGGTCCATCGTGCCATGTTCCCGCAACAGCTGGTCCCAGGCATCGATGGCGCCTGGCACGGTGACGGCGTGGATCGAGCGCCGGGCAATGTGGTCAAGGCCAGAGGCTTTCAGCCAATCGGCATCGGCGGCGCGGCCTGACCGGCCAGAGCCGTTGAGGCCTATCACCTTGCCGTCAGGCTTGCCGATGAGGGCGAAGCAATCACCACCAATGCCGGTCATGGCGGGCTCGACGACACACAGCACGGCGGACGCGGTGATCGCCGCATCAACCGCATTGCCGCCGGCCCGCAGGCAATCGACGGCGGCGAGCGTCGCCAGAGGAGCCGAAGTCGCCGCCATGCCGCGGGTACCATAGGCGGCGGAGCGTCCGGGGCGGTCGAAAGCGCGCATCTGTCAATTTCCTGATTTGAGAGTTCCGGAATCGGGAGTGGCGTTCGCTGGAGAAAAACTCTCAGAAACGTCGCTGCTGGGATCGCATGAGGTTGATGTCTATTGCAAGAAACTTCCCAACAGCCCTTGCCCATGAAGCCTGTCCGTCCCTATCAGCGGGCGGATGTTCGTGGACAAGGGGTTTCTAGGCAACGAGCACTCGACATTTCCCACGAGTAATGTATTTTTACTGTCGGGAAATCAAAAGATTAAACTTCAGCCTAAACAGGGAAACGTCACATCATGGCCGTCAAGTCCGATATCGAGATTGCGCGCGAAGCGAAAATGCAGCCGATCATGTCGATCGGCAAAGGCCTCGGCATCCCCGAGCAGGACCTGATCCCCTATGGCCACACCAAGGCCAAGGTGCATCTCGACTATATCGAGACGCTGAAAGCCAAGCCCGACGGCAAGCTGATCCTCGTCACCGCCATCAGCCCGACGCCAGCCGGCGAAGGCAAGACCACCACCACGGTGGGCTTGGGTGACGGCCTCAACCGCATCGGCAAAAAGGCCATGATTGCGCTGCGCGAACCCTCGCTTGGGCCCTGCTTCGGCATGAAGGGCGGTGCGGCGGGCGGTGGTTACGCCCAGATCGTGCCGATGGAAGACATCAACCTGCATTTCACCGGCGATTTCCACGCCATCACCTCGGCGCATAATCTTTTGTCGGCGATGATCGACAATCACATCTACTGGGGCAACGAACTCGGCATCGACACGCGTCGCGTCGCCTGGCGCCGGGTCATGGACATGAACGACCGGGCCTTGCGCGAGATCGTCTGCTCGTTGGGCGGCGTTGCCAATGGCTACCCGCGCGAGGCCGGCTTCGACATCACGGTCGCCTCGGAGATCATGGCCATCCTCTGCCTGTCGACATCGATTGCCGATCTCGAGCGCCGCATCGGCCAGATCGTCGTTGCCTACAAGAAGGACAAGTCGCCGGTTCTCGCCAAGGACTTGAAGGCGCCTGGCGCCATGGTGGTGCTCTTGAAAGACGCGTTGATGCCCAACCTGGTGCAGACGCTGGAGAACAACCCGGCCTTCGTCCATGGCGGCCCCTTCGCCAACATCGCTCACGGCTGCAACTCGGTGATGGCGACGCAGACGGCGTTGAAACTTTCGGACTATGTGGTGACCGAAGCGGGCTTCGGCGCTGACCTGGGTGCCGAGAAATTCTTCGACATCAAGTGCCGCAAGGCCGGCCTGACGCCCGCCGTCACCGTCATCGTCGCCACCGTCCGGGCGCTCAAGATGCATGGCGGTGCCGCCAAGGACGAACTTAAAGTCGAGAACGTTGAGGTCCTCAAGAAGGGCTGCGCCAACCTTGGCCGCCACATCGAGAACGTCAAGAAGTTCGGCGTGCCGATTGCCGTGGCCATCAACCACTTCATCTCCGATACCGAGGCCGAAGTTCAGGCGGTCATCGACTATTGCAAGACGCATGGCGTCGAGGCCTTCAAGTGCACGCATTGGGGCGAGGGCGGCAAGGGCATCGAGAAGCTGGCGGTACATGTGGCTGCATTGGCCGACAAGGAATCAGCACAGTTCAAGCCGATCTATGACGAGAACTTGAGCCTGTGGGACAAGATCAAGACCATTGCCCGCGAGATCTACCGCGCCGACGACATCGTCGCCGACAAGAGTGTCCGCGACCAGTTGAAGACCTACGAGTCGCAAGGCTACGGCAAGTTCCCGATCTGCATGGCCAAGACGCAATACTCGTTCTCGACCGACCCGAACCTCAAAGGTGCGCCCACCAATCACGTGGTGCCGATCCGCGAGGTGCGTCTCTCGGCAGGTGCCGAGTTCATCGTCGTCGTCTGCGGTGACATCATGACCATGCCGGGCCTGCCCAAGGTGCCGAGCGCCGAGGTTATCGGCCTCGATGCCAAGGGCCAGATCGCCGGGCTGTTCTGAGAGCTTCGCCCGCCTAAAACGGTCTTGCATTCGCATTTCCCGCACACCAATAATCCGGTGTGTGGGAAGGATCTGACATGCCGATCATCCGAATGGTTTTCGCAGCGCTGTTGGCACTCGCATTGCCATCAGTGGCGCCGGCTCGCGCCCAGATTGATGAAAGTGGCATCGCCGCGCGGATTGCCCAGGCGGTGGCGGTGGCTGGTGCCGTGCGGCGCTGCCAGTTGCCGAGCGATCTCCATCCCTTCACGGATTTCGAAACACACTGGACACGGGAAATCGCCCGCAGCCGCGCCGCTCTCATCGAAAAACTGAAATTCAGTGAAGCCGATGCTGACCGCCTGTTGGCGCCGATGAGCGATGTTCAGCCACCCTTTGCCGATTCCACTCCGGCGAACGAAGTGCAGGACTATTGCCGGGCACAGGGCATGTGGAAGGACCGGCCAGACCTGCTGGCGCCCTCGCTGAAATTTGCTGCCGGCAAGTTCGAGATGCCGAGGCCGTTGGAATGGCAAGGACGGGACGATGCTGCCGTCACAACCGCGCTGAAAGCCGGACTCCATCCGTGGGAGGTGTTCATCAGCTGCAACAGCCTGCACATGTCCTACTTCGTGACGATGCCAAACCACTGGGACAAATTCCGCGCTGAAGCGATCGAGGTGTTGCGCAAGTTTCATCTGTCGCCGCGCGCCAAGCTTGGCATCTACCGCATGCTCGATTTCGACCACCTGTTTGCCCCGGGCCGGGGCAATTGGGGGCAACTCAAGGCCTATTGTGCGACAAACGCGCAGCTGTTGAAGGACAGCAACGATCCTAAATTGAAGATCATGGTTCAGCCCGCCGAGCTGTTAAAGGCTCTGCAACCGGCGCCGTAGCCGCTCGAACTTGCGTGCATCAAGCTGACGTAGCCTTGAGCGGGTTGGCGTCCGGCGGCCTGGTCTTCAGGGCGTTGGCGATGCGGGTGAAATGCGTCATCAGCAGGCGGTGGGTGCCGTCATCCGACGTCTTGGCGAGTGCCATGTCCATGCAGGCGAGCCAGGATTGCGCTTCTGCCTCGCCAATCGCCAGATGGGCATGCATCTGGCGGACATTTGCGTGTCGGTATTGCTCGACATAAAGCTGCGGCCCGCCAAGAAATCCTGAGAGAAACATGAATTGCGTCTCGCGCACATGCTCCAGTCCGCTGCCCTCATTGTGCATGACGCGCAAGGGCTGCCCCTCTGGCTGGCTTTCGACGAGATCATAGAAGGTGTTGACGAGAAGTCGCACCCCCGCCTCGCCGCCGAGGCGCTGATAGGGCGATTGGAGTTCTGCCGCCATGTGACGATCCTTGAGGGTTCAGATGATTCTAGCGTGAAATCCGGCCAGGACGTCAGGCGCCGTGTCGCATGCGGCAAGACGGAACCACAATTTGCAGGTGCCAACCCCCTGCGACATTCTTTCACGTCCTGAAATATTCAGGCGTCGGCGTGGCGGCGGCTTGCTGGGAAACCGGGCAGATGACGGTTGGGTGAAGGCCAAAGCGCTTTCAAATCAGACAGTTTGCCTGCCGATCTGGCAGTGCAGCACGGGTTTTTGGCAGTCTTATAAATGTGTTAAACTTATGATTTTGCACATTGAAACGTAGCTATGCGAAATTAGCATTGCTCATTTTGCTGCGTCGCACCTAAATCCCCGTCTGTAGAAAGCAACCAAGCGACCGTCAAACCAAAGGGGAATGACAATGTTCGAAGTTCTGAAGTCCCGCTACTCCACCTGGAAGCGCTATGCGCGCACCGTGCAGGAGCTCGAAAGCCTGTCCAACCGCGATCTTGCCGATCTCGGTATCGCCCGCACCGATATTCCGCGGCTGGCGCGCGAGGCAGTCCGCACATGACATTTCTTCAGCTCGGAATGCTGCTGAGCCGCAGCCGGAGGCTGAAGGCCTTCCGGCAGGCCCGCGCCGAGGCTGATGTGTTCTCCGATGCCGATCTTGCCGACATGGGCATCAAGCGCTGGCAGTTAAGCCACGCCGACCGCATCAAGACCTTGCGCTGAGGCGCTGCCACACCGATCCGAAAGCCCCGGCTCGAAACAGCCGGGGTATTCATTTGTTGCAGTGCGATGCGGGCAAGCGTGGTCGTAATTCATTGAATTATAACGATCTCGCAGATTCTCTTGAATGAACTCTTGATTTTTTGCTGCATCGCACATATATTTTGAGTGCCGAAATAAAGGCAGTACCGAAGTCAAACCGAAAGGGTATGACCATGTTTGAAGTTCTGAAAACCCGTATGTCGACCTGGAAACGTTACAACCGCACCGTCTCCGAGCTCGAAGCCCTGAGCTTCCGCGAGCTCGAGGACCTGGGCATCGCCCGTGGCGATATTCCAACCCTTGCCCGGGCCGCTGTCCGCGGCTGATGAATTCACGGTAAAGCTGGGCGCGGGCCATACAGTCCGCTGCCCACCGCCCGCCGGTTTCGACCGGCGGGCGTTTTCATGTCAGCTTGCGCCTCACTTTTGGGCTTCACTTGGTCTCGACGTGACCGCCAAACTCATAGCGCATGGCGGAGAGGATTTTCTCCGCAAAGGTGTGATCGCGGCGCGAGCGGAAGCGGGTGAAAACGGCGGCGGCCAGAACTTCGGCCGGTACCGCCTGTTCGATTGCTGCTTCCACCGTCCAGCGGCCTTCGCCCGAATCGGCAACTTCGCCGGAATATTTGCTGAGCTTCTGATCCTTGGCCAGTGCGATGGCGGTTAAGTCGAGCAACCAGGAGGAGACGACGCTGCCGCGCCGCCAGACTTCGGTCAGGTCGGCGATGTCGTAGTTGAAGCGCTCGGCTTCGGGAAGTTTCGATTCGCTTCTGGTCTCCAGAATGTTCAAGCCCTCGGCATAGGCCTGCATCATGCCGTACTCGATGCCATTATGGATCATCTTCGCAAAATGCCCGGAGCCGGTTGGGCCGCAATGCATGTAGCCCATTTCGACGCGAGGATCGCGGTTCTCACGATTGGGTGTCGTATCGATATCACCTCTTCCGGGTGCCAATGCAGCGAACACCGGATCGAGATGGCGCACCGCCTGTTCGTCACCGCCGATCATCATGCAATAGCCGCGCTCGAGGCCCCAGACGCCGCCTGACGTTCCGACATCGAGAAAGCGCACGCCGCGTTGGCCCAATTGCTGTCCGCGCTTGACACTGTCCTTGAAGAAACTGTTGCCGCCATCAATCAGAATGTCGCCCGGCGCCAGCTTGGCGCCAATCGTGGCAATCGCCTGTTCGGTGACAGCGCCCGACGGCAGCATCAACCAGATGGCACGCGGTGGCGTCAATTGGGCAATCATGGCGTCGATCGAGGATGAGGGCTTGCCGCCATGGCCGACGACAATTGCCATGGCATCCGGATTGTGGTCGTGGACGACGCAGCCAATCCCCGCCCGCATCAGCCGCCGCGCGATGTTGGCGCCCATGCGCCCCAGTCCGATGATGCCGATGTCCATAATGCGCGCTTACTCCCTGGTTGCATGAACCCACGATAGACGTTCTCGCCGCCAAACATAAGGTCATCATAAAAGCACTCTATCGGTCTTCACCCAAAGGTCGCGGCAATCCGCCGCGTGATGGTGGTTGCGAGTCTTTTTGCACTGTGATAGCCAACGCCCGCGGCGGGGCTTCAGGCTCCGGTCCGTGGCGCATGTTTTGTGCGTGAAGGCCTCCTGCCAATTCAAGCGATGGGGCGTCCGGGTTGGGATGTCTTGGCGCTCAAGCTGAATGAAAGACGGATCGTGGCAAGCACAGATCAAACAGTCTCCGGGGTTCCGGGCCGCTATGCCAGCGCGCTCTTCGACCTCGCGGTGGAAGAAAAATCGGCCGACGCGGTTGGCCAGCAATTGCAAGCCTTTGGCGCCGCCATCGATGCCTCGGATGATTTGAAGCGCCTGGTGCGCTCGCCGGTGTTTTCCTCCGATGACCAGGCCGCCGCCATCGAGTCGGTTGCCGCAGCAATCGGTATCAAGGGCTCGGCCCTCAACTTTCTGAAACTCGTGGCCCAAAATCGCCGCCTCGCCGCGCTGCCCGACATGATCAGGGGCTATGCGAGCCTGCTCAGCCAGTCGAAGGGCGAGTTGGCGGGCGAAGTCACCAGTGCTGAAGCACTTTCGGCAACGCAACTCAAGGATCTCAAGGCGGCGCTCAAAAGCGCCATTGGCCGTGAGGTCGCGCTCTCCACCAAGGTCGACAGCTCGATCCTCGGCGGACTCATCGTCAAGGTGGGCTCGCGCATGATGGACAACTCGCTCAAGACCAAACTCCAGAATCTCAAGATCGCCATGAAGGGAACCGCCTGATGGACATTCGCGCCGCCGAAATTTCCGCCATTCTAAAAAAGCAGATCAAGGATTTCGGCAAGGATGCCGAAGTCACCGAAATCGGTCAGGTGCTTTCAGTGGGTGACGGCATCGCCCGCGTCTACGGCCTCGACAACGTCCAGGCCGGTGAAATGGTGGAGTTCGCCAACGGCCTGAAGGGCATGGCGCTCAACCTTGAAACCGACAATGTCGGCATCGTGATCTTCGGCTCCGACCGCGAGATCAAGGAAGGCGACACCGTCAAGCGCACCGGCGCTATCGTCGAAGTCCCCGTCGGCAAGGAACTCCTTGGCCGCGTCGTCGATCCGCTCGGCAACCCGATTGACGGCAAGGGCCCGATCAAGTCCAAGACCTTCAAGCGCGTCGACGTCAAGGCGCCGGGCATCATTCCGCGAAAGTCGGTGAACGAGCCGATGTCGACCGGCCTCAAGGCCATCGATGCGCTGATCCCGATTGGCCGTGGGCAACGCGAGCTGGTGATCGGCGATCGCCAGACCGGCAAGACCGCCATCATTCTCGACACCATCCTCAACCAGAAGCCCATCCACATCACCGGGCCTGAGAAGGACAAGCTCTACTGCGTTTACGTCGCCTGCGGCCAGAAGCGCTCGACGGTCGCTCAGTTCGTCAAGATCCTTGAGGACAATGGCGCGCTGGAATATTCGATCATCGTCGCGGCAACCGCGTCCGACCCGGCCCCGTTGCAGTATCTGGCACCGTTTGCCGGTTGCACCATGGGCGAATATTTCCGCGACAATGGCATGCACGCACTGATCGCCTATGACGATCTCTCGAAGCAGGCCGTCGCCTACCGCCAGATGTCACTGCTGCTGCGCCGTCCGCCGGGCCGCGAAGCCTATCCGGGCGACGTGTTCTATCTCCACTCCCGCCTGCTCGAGCGTGCGGCCAAGATGAACGATACGCTCGGTGGCGGTTCGCTCACCGCGTTGCCGGTCATTGAAACCCAGGCCAACGACGTCTCGGCTTATATCCCGACCAACGTCATCTCGATCACCGACGGCCAGATCTTCCTTGAAACCGAATTGTTCTACCAGGGCATCCGCCCGGCCGTGAACGTCGGCCTCTCAGTGTCGCGCGTCGGCTCCGCCGCCCAGACCAAGGCGATGAAGCAGGTGGCAGGCAAGATCAAGGGTGAGCTCGCGCAGTATCGCGAAATGGCTGCCTTCGCACAGTTCGGCTCGGATCTCGATGCCGCGACGCAGCGCCTGTTGAATCGCGGCTCCAAGCTGACCGAGCTCCTGAAACAGGGCCAGTTCTCGCCGATGAAGATGGAAGAGCAGGTCGTGTCGATCTACGCCGGCGTCAACGGCTATCTCGACAAGCTCGCCGTCACCAAGGTGAAACCCTTCGAGGAAGGCCTGCTGCGCTATGTGCGCGACAAGGCCGCCGACGTGCTCGAAGCGATCCGCACCGAGAAGGCAATCTCCGACAAGATGATGCCGAAACTCAAGGCGGCGGTTGACGCCTTCGCCAAGTCCTTCGCGTAAGCACCAGGGGCTACGATGGCAAGTCTAAAAGACCTCCGAAACCGCATCGCCTCGGTGAAGGCGACACGCAAGATCACCAAGGCCATGCAGATGGTGGCGGCGGCGAAATTGCGCCGTGCCCAGGAAGCAGCGGTTGCCGCGCGCCCCTATTCGGAGCGCATGGCGGCGGTGCTGGCCAATCTCGCCTCATCGATGGAAGGCCAGGCCAATGCGCCGCGCCTCCTCACCGGCACCGGCAAGGATGACGTGCATCTGCTCGTCGTCGCCACGGCGGAACGCGGACTTTGCGGTGGCTTCAATTCGTCGATCGCCAAGATTGCGCGTGAGCACGCCGAGCGGCTGCTCGCCCAGGGCAAGACGGTGAAGATTTTCACCGTCGGCAAAAAGGGCAACGACTCGATGAAGCGCCTCTATGGCAAGTACTTCGTCGAGCAGGTGGACTTCCGCGGCCAGAAGAGCATCAATTTCGAGAACGCTCAGGGCGTTGCCGCCACCGTGCTCAAGATGTTCGAGGCTGGCCAGTTCGATGTGGCCACCTTGTTCTTCGCCGAGTTCAAGTCGGTGATGTCGCAAAAGCCCACGGCACTGCGGCTGATCCCGGCGCAGGTCGAGGGCGGCACGCCCGCCGATCTGGGCGGCGCCATCTATGATGCCGAACCCGAAGAGGGCGAAATCCTCGCCGATCTCCTGCCGCGCAACATCGCGGTGCAGGTGTTCCGGGGCTTGCTCGAGAACGCCGCCTCCGAACAGGGTGCCCGCATGAGCGCCATGGACAGCGCCACGCGCAATGCCGGTGACATGATCAACAAGCTGTCGATCAAGTACAACCGTCAGCGCCAGGCACAGATCACCAAGGAACTGATCGAGATTATTTCGGGCGCGGAAGCCTTGTAATGACCGAAGACACCGAAAACATGGTCCTCGAAATGCTCCGGCGAATTCCAGTTTCGCAGGAGCGGACAGAACTCGATATCATCGATATCAAGGGCCGCATTTCATCCATGGAACTTATTCAGGGGCAAGTCCTGTCGCAAATCGGTAGCATCGGCGTGCGGCTGGACAGGCTTGAAGAACGCGTTTCCCGCATCGAGCGCCGTCTCGAACTCGTTGACCATCACTGACAATCGCATTCGTTACGCCAGAAGGACAATACACATGGCAAAGAAAGCCGCCGCAGCGCCCGTAGCCGAAGCCGCAGCACCAGCAGCTCCCGCTCCGAAGAAAACCAAGGCTTCCACCGCCGGTGTGGGCCGCATCACTCAAGTTACGGGTGCCGTGGTCGACGTCGCCTTCGATGGCGAGTTGCCGCAAATTCTGAACGCGCTCGAAACCATGAACGGCTCGAACCGCCTGATCCTGGAAGTCGCCCAGCACTTGGGTGAAAACACCGTGCGCTGCATCGCCATGGACGCGTCGGAAGGTCTGGTGCGCGGTCAGGCGGTCACCAACCTGGGCGCGCCGATTTCTGTGCCGGTCGGTGTTGAAACGCTGGGCCGCATCATGAACGTCATCGGTGAAGCCATCGATGAAGCCGGTCCGATCAAGACCAAGCTGCGCAAGCCCATCCATGCGCCAGCCCCTGACTTCGTCGACCAGTCGACAGAAGCCCAGATCCTCGTCACCGGCATCAAGGTCGTCGATCTCCTCGCACCCTACGCCAAGGGCGGCAAGATCGGCCTGTTCGGCGGCGCCGGTGTCGGCAAGACGGTGCTCATTCAGGAACTCATCAACAACGTCGCCAAGACGCATGGTGGTTACTCGGTGTTCGCCGGCGTCGGCGAGCGCACGCGCGAGGGCAACGATCTCTATCACGAGTTCATCGAGTCCAAGGTCAACGCCGATCCGCACAACCCCGATCCGAATGTGAAGTCGAAGTGCGCCCTGGTGTTCGGCCAGATGAACGAGCCGCCGGGTGCGCGTATGCGCGTGGCGCTTTCGGGTCTCACCGTTGCCGAATACTTCCGTGACGAAGGCCAGGACGTGCTGTTCTTCATCGACAACATTTTCCGCTTCACACAAGCTGGTTCGGAAGTCTCGGCTCTGCTTGGCCGTATTCCTTCGGCCGTCGGCTATCAGCCGACGCTGGCGACTGACATGGGTGCGCTGCAAGAGCGCATCACCACGACGACCAAGGGTTCGATCACCTCAGTGCAGGCGATTTACGTGCCGGCCGACGACTTGACCGATCCGGCGCCCGCCACATCCTTCGCCCACTTGGATGCAACCACCACGCTGTCGCGGTCGATTGCCGAAAAGGGCATCTACCCCGCCGTCGATCCGCTCGACTCAACGTCTCGTATGATGGACCCGCGCATCGTCGGTGAAGAGCATTACCAGACGGCGCGCCGTGTGCAGCAGATCCTGCAGCGCTACAAGGCATTGCAGGACATCATCGCCATTCTCGGCATGGACGAGCTCTCGGAAGAGGACAAGCTGTCGGTGGCGCGCGCCCGCAAGATCGAGCGCTTCATGTCGCAGCCCTTCGACGTTGCCGCCGTGTTCACCGGTTCGCCCGGCGTGCAGGTCAAGCTCGAAGACACCATCAAGGGCTTCAAGGGCCTTTGCGATGGCGATTATGACCACCTGCCGGAACCGGCCTTCTACATGGTCGGCACAATCGAGCAGGCAGTCGAGAAGGCCAAGCGCCTCGCAGCAGAAGCGGCTTAATATTTGTCATGTGGCCTAACAGCAATGAGTTTTGTTGTGGTGATCTAAAGGCTTCTTTGGCCGAAGCGCCGAACTCGACGATTGCTGTTCAGGAAAATGGCGTAGCTTATCTTTCAGTTGGTTACGTCGAGACAGAACAAGGATTGGGATGGTTTGATCAGGCGTTGCTGTTTTGCCCCTTTTGCGGGACAGGATTGCAGACTCCATCCGAGATCAAGAAAAAGGTAAGCAATTGATGGCTGGTCTTCATTTTGAACTCGTGAGCCCCGCGCGGCTTCTGTTCTCAGGGGAGGTTG
>JANLTS010000622.1:0-9275 GCA_031363045.1 Hyphomicrobiales bacterium | reverse complement strand
ACGCTGAAGCTCGATCTCACGCAATCAGGGGCCCCGCAACAGTTGCTAGATGCGGCAATAGCGAGATATGGGCGCATCGACGTGTTGGTGAACAATGCCGGCAGCCTGGTGGCGCGCATTCCCGTCACCGATGTCGATGATGAATTCATCGACAAGGTCTTCGATCTCAATTGCCGCCAACTGGTTCATTGCTGCCGTATCGCCGCGGTGCTGATGAAAGCGCAAGGCTCCGGCAACATCATCAACGTGACGTCGATTGCCGCGCGCAACGGCGCCAGCCCCGGTGGCGCGGTTTATGGCGGCGCCAAGGCCTTCGTCTCGTCCTTCTCCAAGACGCTGGCGAAAGAGTTGGTCGGCAATAGTATCCGCGTCAACTGTGTCTCACCCGGCACCATTCACACATCGTTCCATGAGCGCTTTTCGGATGAAGCCAAGCGCGAGGCGGCGCGCAAGACCATACCGATGGGCCGACTTGGGCTGGCCGATGATTGCTCCGGTACCTTTCTCTATCTCGCGAGTGACAAGGCCAGCGGCTATGTCACCGGTCAGGTGATCGAGGTCAATGGCGGGCAGTTGATGCCATGACATTTGAGACGCGGCAGAGATCAACGCTGCCCGACGTGATGGCGCCCGATGGTTCGGAAGTGCGTATTCTCGCAGCGGGCGCGCGCGGCAGCATGGCGCAGTTTACGCTTAGCCCCGGTGCCGTGTCGAAAGCTGTGGCGCACCGCAGCGTGGAAGAGGTCTGGCTTGTGATCTCCGGCCATGGCCGCATGTGGCGCCAGCTTGGAGCAGTGGAAGAGACGGTGGGACTAAAGCCAGGCACTTCAATTACCATCCCGGTTGGTACCCACTTTCAGTTCCGCAATGACGGCACCACTCCGCTCGAATGCGTCGGAGCAACGATGCCGCCATGGCCCGGAATGAACGAAGCCTATCCCGTCGCCAGCCATTGGTAACGCAACTCTATTGCGCGTTGAAACATGCCTTCGCCTGAGTGTTGCGCACCGCCGCTGCGACGTCGGGCAGAGGACCGATCTTGCCAGTCGCCGGACTACTCTGCGGTGTGCCGGTTGCGGCGAGAACCTTGCGCATCTGTTTCGATGTCAGGAGCGGAAAGCCGCAGGCCTTGACGATGCCGTTGACCTGCAAGGCCGCGCCCGCGACAATCGGCGTGGCGCTCGACGTGCCGCTGAAAACGGAAGTATATTTCTGCCGGGCATCGCCGCCCGGGAAAAACGCGTCGCCATAGCCAGTGGTGGTAACATTTTGTCCCCAGCCCTGAACATCGACACGTGAGCCAAAACTCGAGAACCCCAGCTTGGCGTGCGTTTCCGAGCCCGCGCCGACGATGATGGCGCCCGAATCCCGGAAGTTCCGGTTGAACAGCGAGTTACAGTTGGCGCCATCGAGATTGATGGCGCCGTTGCCCGCCGCTTCGACCACGACGATGCCCTTGGCGGTGGCCACTGAAATGGCGTCGAACACGTCTTGCAGCACTTCAAGCGGACCGTAGATCGTTGAAGTCGTGGAGGCGCCACAAGCCCAGTACTGCTGTTCGATGACCATGACATCACCACGCGCCATACTGCCACTGGCAAGACTAATGGCCCGAGCCGGGCTGTAACCCGACACCGACGTGTTGGCAGGCGCCAGAAACACCGTCGCATCAGGTGCAATGCCGGTAACCCCGTAGCCATTGTTCTTGCCGGAGATCTCTCCCATCACCGCAGTGCCGTGATTGGTATCATTGAAAGGGTCAAGGATCGTTTCCGTACCCGTCAGGATGCGGTTAGCAGGTAGTTCCAGATCTTCGTGATTGATCTGCCAACTGTACTCGACATCAATCACCTTGAGTCCCTTGCCCCAGGCGCCCCTATAGCGGCTCTTCTGCAGAGCGCCGATGCCGCCTTTGGACTTTATCAGATAATCCTGATCCGGTTTCAAATTGGGTGTGGCCGGCGCAATGTCAAAAGGGGGCGGTGCGGGAACGGCTCCGGGTTCCGCGAACTCCACTGATTTCAATTGGTTCAAGCTGTTGGCCACATCGGCGGCGTCAACACCCGGCGGCAAGCTGATGACGTAATAGAGATTGAGGTCGGCCAGCTTGCGGCCGCTCTCACGTTCAGCGGCGTTGCGCTCGGCGTCGAGTTCCACTTCGGAGCGCGCATGCATCCGCTTGATGCCGGCTGCGGCGATGCCCTTGCTGTTGAGCAGCTTTGCAATCGCGGCAATGTCCCCTTCCGGCAAACCATTGAGGCGCCCGGCCTTGAGACGGACCGCACGGCCTTCGTTGAATTTGACGACAACCTTCTGGCTCGCCGGCTTCTTGCGCAGCTCTTCGAGGCTGCTCTTGTGAGCGGATTGGCGCGGCACCAGCTCATCCGCCATCGCCGGCAAACCAGCCGTGAGACTTGCCAGCAGACAAATTGTCCCCAAGGCCGTGAAACGCCAAAACTTGCTCGAAGGATTTTGAAAAACAGGCATAAAAGCGGCTCCCGTCAGTTGCGATGAGTGCGCAGGCTGCGCGTCAAATTTGGCAGAAATATTAAGGTACACGAATTCGGCCAACGCACAAACGTTACCAGCTGCCGGTGTTCGCCATGCTGGCCCACGGTTCGGCGGCGGGCAGCGCATCGCCGTTCTGCAGCAGTTCGATCGAGATTCCGTCGGGCGTACGGATGAAGGCCATGCGGCCATCGCGCGGCGGGCGATTGATGAGGATTCCAGCCTTCTGCAGGTTGGCGCAATAGTCGTAGATATGATCGACACCCAGGGCCAGATGACCGAAGTTGCGCCCGCCGGTATAGACTTCCGGATCCCAGTTGTAGGTGAGTTCCACCGGCGCATCAGGACTATCGGGACAGGCCACGAACACCAGCGTGAAGCGGCCTTTTTCGTTTTCATAGCGGCGCTGCTCGACAAAGCCGAGCTTATTGACGAAGAAGTCCAGCGACTGGTCCAGATTGGCGACGCGGATCATGGTGTGCAGGTATTTCATGGGATCTCCTCGTGTTTGACGAAGACATAGAAGAACTGACACGGCTGGTCCAGAACTCCCGGCGGGCGGTGGTGTTCACGGGCGCTGGCATCTCGACCGAATGCGGCATTCCGGATTTCCGGTCACCCGGTGGCTTCTGGACGAAATACAAACCCATTGAATTTCGTGACTTCCTGGCCTCGGCTGATACCCGCTTCGAGGCCTGGCGGCGATTCCTGATGATCCGTGAGACAATTGCTGGTGCCGAGCCCGGTCCCAGCCATCGCGCCTTGGCGGAACTCGTGGCGCGCGGCCATGTTTCGCATGTGATTACCCAGAACATCGATGGGCTACATGAGCGCGCCGGTATACCTCGGCCGCAGATCATCGAGATTCACGGCAACGGAACTTACGCGAGCTGCCTCGCATGCGCATTGCGCCACGAAATCGACTGGGTGAAGCAGGTGATGAATGACACTGCGAAGCCTCCGGCCTGCATCGCTTGCGGCGGCATCGTCAAATCCGCCACCATCTCCTTTGGCCAGCCGATGCCCGAGCAACCGATGGCCGACGCCCGGGCCGCCACCTTCAATGCCGATCTGTTCATCGCCATCGGGTCCTCGCTGCAGGTGTTTCCGGCGGCGGGCTTTCCGGTGACAGCTGCCCAGAACCGAACGCCGTTGGTCATCATCAATCGCGAGCCAACTGGTCTCGATGGCCTTGCAAGCCTGGCAATCCACGCCGAAATCGCTCCGGTGCTCGACGGCGTATTGAACAATCTCGGGTACCAAAATGCGAATCACCCGGGCACTGATGCAAGTTGACGACGCCAATTGACCAATTGACCAGCGAAAGAGCAGCGCTGCAGGCGAGATGAAACCTCAGCACCGGAAATCATCCACAATGCTACCTCGCCGATTAAGTTAAAATTAACCAAATGTTTTCACGCACTTGCCATCTACTATCGGCAATGCAAGGCAAGTACGCGGCAGCGAAGTATAGTGCCCGCTGTGGTTTTCCACACAATGCGTTGTGGTCTACTCTGTACAAACCCATAGGATTTGAGCACATTGCGCATCGGGATGGCGGGGCCAAAAACAGCCGTCCGGGGGTAGAGTTGGTAACATGGCGGCGAGCGGCGTCTTTAACGACGAAACAGTTTCAACACTGAATGAAGCACCTGATCATAATGTCCGGATCGTACAGATCAGTGGGCTGGTGAAATGGTTCGATGTTGGACGAGGCTACGGCTTCATCATTCCCGATAATGGCATGCAGGACATCCTGCTGCACCTCAGCTGTCTGAAGCGCGATGGATTTGAGGCGCCGCTTGAGGGCACCAAGGTCATTTGCGAGGCGGTGGAGCGGCAAAAGGGCTATCAATGCCTGCGCGTGCTCAGCGTCGATGTCTCGACGGCCATCAACCCGGTGGAACGCCGCCCGCGCACCCACAACGCGGTAACGCCCAACAGTGCCTGGGTCCGCGCCAAGGTCAAGTGGTTCAACCGCGCCCGGGGCTTCGGCTTTGTGTCGGAGGGCGAAGGCGGGCCTGACATCTTCATTCACATGGAAACCCTGCGCAAGACGGCAATTGCCGACCTGCAGCCGGAATCCTGGGTCTATGTCCGCTTCGGCGATGGACCGAAAGGCAAGATGGCCGCTGAAGTGCGCCTGACGCTCGAAGGCGGCCCGGCTCTCACCAACTGATCGGTTTGCTGTTGGCCGCCAAGCCGCCACGCCATCGTTCTGCAACAATTGGCGGAGAAGACGCCTGACCATGCGCGCTTACATCTCTGGCCTGTTCCTGTTCGTCCTACTCACCTTGCTGCCACTGGCTGCAGGCGCCGATGTTGTTGCTCTCTCCAAGCTCGAACCGCTGACGATTGCCACGGCAGGCGATGCCAGCATGTTTACCGTCGAGATTGCCGATACCGATGAATTGCGCGAACGCGGGTTGATGTTCCGCCAACGCATGCCGGAAGATCGCGGCATGCTGTTCGACTTCGGCCAGCCACGGCAAGTCGGCATGTGGATGAAGAACACTTACATTCCACTCGACATGTTGTTCGTCCGCTCTGATGGCACGATCGCCTATGTGGCCGAGAACACTGTGCCGAAATCGCTCGACGTGGTCGGCGTGAGCGAACCGGTGCTGGCGGTTCTGGAGCTTGCCGGCGGATCGGCCAAGCGCTTGGGCATCAGAGCTGGCGACACGGTCTACCACCGCATTTTCAAGAATGTCGAGTAAAACACCGGCCTTGCCCGAAGCAATGCTTTTCGGATAAGAGCCCAGCACATGTGAAGACTTGTCGGGGTGTAGCGCAGTCTGGTAGCGCACCTGCTTTGGGAGCAGGGGGTCGTCAGTTCGAATCTGACCTCCCCGACCATCACCTTCACCTGACCGGAGAACTCGCTCATGCCCGTCCGCATCTACAAGCCCACCCGTAACGCCATGCAGTCCGGCAAGGGCAAGTCTGATTTTTGGGTGTTGGAGCACGAGGCGGCAGCACCAAGCTCCACCGACCCATTGATGGGCTGGACATCCTCTGGCGATACCCGCCAGCAGTTGAAGCTGACCTTCGACAACAGAGATGAAGCCATCGCCTATGCCGAGCGCCAGGGCCTTGCCTATACGGTGATGCCCGAGGCACCCGCCGGCCGCATCATCCGCAAATCATATTCCGACAATTTCAAGTTTGGCCGGTCCGATAACTGGACGCATTGATCGATGCCGGCACCTGATTTCCGCAAGAAACTGCGCGCCGAACTCGAAACACCGCTCGACCAGCGTGGACTGGGGACTGGTTGGCTGAGCGGCACATTGGGTTTCCTTCTGGGGGCTGGCTGCCTTGTGCTGGCAATTTGCCGCGCCTTTCCGGGCATCTTCATCATGCCGCAACTGCGGCCGCTATTTGAGCACCCGTGGTTTTCGACCGGTCTGATGGCGGCGATGCTGGCCGCCTTCGCACTTGCCTTGCTCAATCTCGCCTTAAGGCCAAACCGCGTCCTCGGCCTGACCGCCATCGGGCTGACGCTGGTGGCGGGATTGATCAGCCAGTTTGGCGCGTTCAACACCAGTTCCGAGGGAGTCTTCTTCGGTCTCGATTTCTTTGTGCTGAACGTCATCCTGACTGGGCTGTTGTTCGTGCCGCTGGAACGCCTGTCGCCCTTGAAACGCCAGCAGCGGCTGTTCCGCAACGAATGGCGCGAGGACCTGTTCTATTATTTCGTCTCCTCGCTGATGGTGCAGGTTTTGACTTTCCTCGCCATGGCGCCCGCCAACCTTATCAACTTTGGCACCGGCTGGATGAATTTCCGTGCATTTGTTTTCGCTCTGCCGCTTGTTGTGCAGGTGCCATTGATCATGGTCCTGACCGACCTCATTCAATACTGGCTGCATCGCGCCTTTCATCGCGTGCCCGCCCTCTGGCGCTTCCATTCGGTGCATCATTCGGCGAAATCCATGGACTGGATCGCCGGCGCCCGCATGCATTTTCTCGAAGTCATCGTGCTGCGCGGCGTCACCGCCATTCCGATGTTCACGCTCGGCTTCGATCCGGCGGCAATCCAGATCTATTTGCTGATCGTTTATTTCTACTCGGCCTTCATCCACGCCAACATCGGCTGGAACCTGAAAGCGGTTGAACCGCTGGTGGCAACGCCACGCTTCCACCACTGGCACCACGGTGAGGAGCGCGAAGCCATCGACGTCAATTTCGCCATCCACTTCCCGCTGTTCGACCGCCTGTTCGGCACCCACCACATGCCCGAGGACCGCTGGCCGCAAGGCTACGGCATCAAGGGCCATCCAGTGCCCGATGGCTACTGGAAACAGTTCCTCTACCCATTTCAACGCTGATCGGCTAAATGCCTGCCGACGACCCCGTAGCTCAGTTGGATAGAGCGAGTGCCTTCTAAGCACTAGGCCGCTGGTTCGAATCCAGCCGGGGCCGCCATTCTCGGGATGTACGGCCCTGCCTTTTTCATTGCAGATATTCAGATCGTAGCGCAACTTCTTGGCAAGCGGTAACGCCTTGCCATCGCGGTTGAACCGTCCAGGAGCTTGACATGCGTTCCGTCGCAGATCTACCCCGCCTGCTTGACGTCGGCTTGACTCTCAAGCCCGGCGATGTGGCCCTTATTTCACCTCAAGGCGAGCACAGTTGGCGTGATCTCGAAACCGCCAGCCTGCACTATGCCCAGAACCTGATTGCGGCGGGGCTCCGGCCGGGTGACCGGGTCGCTAGCCTGCTGTCAAACAGCGCTGCTCTGGTCATCCACTATCTCGGCTGTTTCAAGGCCGGGCTGGTGGTCACCCCGCTCAATTACCGTTACATTCCCATGGAAATCGATCATGCCCTGACGATCAGCGGCGCCAGCATGCTGGTGTTCGATACCGCGCGGGCTGGCGATATCGCGGCAAGCCAAGTCGCGGCCAAACTGCCCTGGGGGCTGATAGGCCATGGTGCAGGCGAAGGTCAAATTCCTTCATTTCAAGAGTTTCTAAGTAAACCCAAAAAGCTCGTCCCGCTTTCAGGCGGTATTGCGGGCGAGCCTGCCGCCATTTTCTTCACGTCCGGAAGCACCGGGCCCGCCAAGGGCGTGACGCACAGCGTCTCCTCAATCGGATCGATGCTGGCAAGCTTGGTCAAAGCTTGCCAAACCGGGCCGGACGATATTGTTGCCGCCTTCGGATCGATGTCCCACATCGGCGCGTTTGCCGATGTTTTCATGGGTCTATGGGCCGGAGCGCGCATTGTCATTCCGGAAAGCCTGGATGGCGACGGACTGTTATCCACGTTGCGCCAGCATCGGCCGACGATCGGCTGTGCCTTGCCCGTCACCCTGTTTGGATTGGTGCGAAACGCCGATGCAAAACCAGAAGATTTCGCCTCCTTGCGAATTTGCAGCTCGGGGGGCGACAAGGTTCCGGCGGAATTGCAACGCGAGTTGAGTGCTCTTTCGGGTCCCTTGATCAATGAACAGTATGGGATGACCGAATTTGGCATTGCTACAATTAATCCCTGCGATGGTGAGATCAAAGCTGGATCGGCTGGTCGCGCCATTGATGGCTATGAACTGGAAATCCGAGATCCGGAAGGTTCTCCGATTCCACCGGGAATGAGCGGGCGCCTGTGGGTGAAATCGAATGCCACCATGACGGGGTACTGGAACGACGGGGATGCAACGCGTCGTGTGCTGGTGAACGGCTGGCTCGATACCGGAGATGTGTTTATCGAGGACCGTGACGGATATTTCTGGTTTCAAGGGCGCCAGAAGCAGATCATCGTTCACAACGGGTTAAACATCACGCCGCAGGAAGTGGAGGAGGCGCTCCTGCAGCATAAAGGCGTTGCGATGGCCGGCGTGGTCGGCGTACCCGATGTCGTGCATGGCGAAAATGTCCGTGCCTTTGTTGTATTGAAACCGGATGGCCCAACTTACACAATGGAGGAACTCATTGCATTTGCCCGCGCCAGGATTGGCTACAAGACTCCCGGTGATATCTTGGTGCTTGAATCAATGCCGCTCACCGCATCGGACAAGGTTGATCGCGTCGCTCTGAAGCGGATGTCCGATCAAATCTCAGGTCTTGCCACCAACCCCTGATCTGCGCAAACTCCGGAGCAACGCAGGAGTTCATCGATGACGGTCATGGCTAGAAAAAATGCAGCATGCGGTGCCGCACTGGCGCTGGGTTTGATGGCAGGTCCTGCACTGGCCATTGATCCCTTCTTTCCCGAGTTCGGCAACAATGGCATTGATGTCGCGCAATATGTCATCGATCTCGATGTCGATCCGGTATCAGGCGCAATCGGGGGCAACACCGCGCTGACCATCAAGGCCCTCCGGCGCACCACCAGCTTCGGACTCGATCTGCATGGGCTCAGCGTGGCGAAGGTAATGGTGAACGGACGGGCTGCCAGTTTCAGCCGCACCGGCGACAAACTCAACATCACGCCGCGCCTGCCGGTTCCGGCGGGCGGCGTGATGTTGGTGAACGTTGCCTACGGTGGCGTTCCTGACGCGTTGGTTGATCCGACAGCACCTGACGACGGGCTGTTTCTTGGCTGGTTCAAATACCGCAAGGCAACCTATGTGGTAAGCGAGCCAGTAGGTGCATCGACTTTCTTCCCCGCCAATGACGAACCCACCGACAAGGCCTCCTACATCTTCAACATCACCGTGCCTGAGGGCTATACCGGTGTTGCCAACGGCGTCCTTGTTGGTCAAATGCCGGTGGACGGCAAGCGCCGCTTCACCTGGGCGATGCTCGAACCGATGACCACTTGGC
>JANLTS010000619.1:0-5410 GCA_031363045.1 Hyphomicrobiales bacterium | reverse complement strand
TCGGAATGCGGTTGACGCCTGGTACCCCGTCTTTCCGACGGGTCTCGGAACCGCTGATGAGGCCGCCCAAGAGCACCGTCTGCGAACTAGGAACCGAGACTTTGCTGGTGATCGAGCGTTGCGAGAAGGTCGGATTTTGCGTCTCCGATATCGATGATCCCGAACTCGCGGTCACTGATGACAATTGCTGGCCAAGTTCGATGGTGACGATGCCCGAGGCGGAGACGCGCGGCTTCACCGTGAGGATCACCCCGGTATCGCGGTACTCGAAGGAATTGGTGACGGTGTCGCTGTTGGTGGTGCTGGCGATTTCCTGGGTCTTGACCGGCACCTGATCGCCGACCTTGATGGTCGCGGTCTCGTTCTCCAGTACTAGAACCGACGGCGAGGAGACGATGCGCACCTTGGTCACTGCCGAGAGTGCATCGACGACGACCCGCGGATCGGCGGCCGAACCAACAAAGAAGTTCATGCCCGGAAAACTGGGTCTCAGGGTGAGGCCGCTACCCCCGAAGACGCCGCCCGCAACGTCATTGCCCTTGAGATAGGCTTGGACGCCGTAGCGGAGGTTGTTGTTTAGCGCCACTTCCATGATGGTGGTATTGATCAGCACTTGCACGGAGGGTGCGTCGAGTTTGCGCAGTGTCGCGAGGATCTTGCGGTAATCTCGTTGATTGGCGCGAATCACAATCGTATTGTTGGCGGTGTTGGGTGTGATGCGGATGCCTTTGGGTGAATCGTCCGCCGCGGGTGTGGTCGATGCTGTGGTCTCGGTCGATGAGGGAAGTGTTATATCCTGACGGTCGGTCTTTCCATCAGAAGAGGGCTGATCGGTTGTAGTCGGCGGCGCGCCCGTGGTGCCGGTGCCGACCTGTACCGTTGGCTGATTGGGTGCGACTTCGCCCGTGGTGCCAGATGATGATTGTTGATCCAGGAAGGTGGATTTCAGAATTTCCGCCAGTGCCACGGCGCTGCCATTCTGCACGGCATAGACGAAATAGTTCGTGTCCGTGACGCTGGCCTGATCAAGCCGGCGAATCCACGTCATGGCGCGCTTCACTTTGGCCTGGCTGTTCGCGATCACCACAACGCCGTTGAGGCGTTCAAGTGGAATGACCTTTACCGCATTGCGGCCGGACGATTCAGTATCTTCGGCAAAGACGGCTTCGAGCTTCGCCACAATTTCTTCTGGCGTTGCATAGGACAATGTCGCGACGCTGGCTGATTGGTTTTCCATCCAATCGACGTCGAAGGATAGGATGATTTCGACCATTGTGCGGCGTTCGGCCGCTGAACCGCGGACAAGAATCAAATTGCCAGTTTTCGAGGCGCGAACCGCACCGCCGCGCGCTACGAAACTGTCCATCAACTCCATCATGTTGGCGCCGCTGATATATCGCAATGGCACGGCGCTGACGCCATAACCCGGCGAATTGGCGCCCGAATCGAGGTCGGCCACCCCAGGTTCGCCTTCCAAAACCTCCTGAAGGGCCACCACTTTGGCAAGGCCATCGGATTGAATGAGTGCTGCGCCATTGTGGCGTAGTGCCGCCTCGAAAGCATCAAGCACTTCGCGGGCGGCAAGCGGCCGCGAAGACGACAGGGTGACGGTACCCTGAACCCGCGGATCGACAACGTAGTTTAGCCCCAGAGTCTCACCCAACACCAGGCGGCTTGCCTCATTGATGTCCGCACGGTCCAGATTGATGGAGAACTTGCCGTCCTGTTCGGATACTCCGGGGGGTGGTTCGGTTCCACTTTCGCCCAAGCCCGCCGATGATCCGGGGAAAAACTTTTGGCTGCCGTTGGCACCGTTTGACAATGCCGCACCTTCGCGGCGGTCAACCTTGTCCTTGGCTTTGGCACGAAGATCAATCTGTTGAGGTGAGTCGAGCTGTGCGGACGGATTGGCGATGCACCCTGTGAGGGCAAGCATCACAGTCACCCCAAGCAGCCCAGCGCGCCAAGGCATGAAATTACAACCGCCAATGCTCACGGGACTCTTTCCAGCCGTGCAAAGCTGTTGCAAATTTCATGAAACTGTGTCCACGCTTCTCTCGGGCAGCACTGGCCGCAGCGCTCCAAGCCTGCGACTTTGGCCGATGTGACTCCTTTGTCATTGTCACCATGTCGCCCATAAATCATTGATTCGCCAGAGATTTATATGCTACTCCCAGAAGGAGGATTTTTGGTGGCGTTAAGAAATCAGTAAGGAATCAGTCTGTTCATTTCCACAGCAGCATCAAGGTCCAGCTGATAATGATGGCGGGGGCGAAAAAGCTGCCGAAGGGCACCGCCCTGCTCGTGCCGAGGCGCTCCTCCTTGCTAGTTTGACTGCGGATAAGTGTTGCAACCAGGGCGGCAGAGGAGGCCAAGAGCAAGGTCATGGGCAAGGGCTCGAGCCCAATCCAACTGCCTGCGGCAGCGGCAAGCTTGATGTCGCCAAGGCCAAGGCCGACGACTCCCCGAATCCTGAAAAATACCCATCGAAGCGCGTAGAGTGCGCCAGCAGCCGCACTGGCGGCAATGATGTGGTTGGCCAATATGCCGGGCCATGAATCGGAAAGGCTCGCCATGGCCGCCACCAGCCCGATTGGGACCAATGGAATCGACAGGACATCGGGGATCAGCATGCGGCGGCTGTCAGTTAACGTGATGACCAGCATGCTGAACACCAGGACGCCCGAGAACGTGGCCGCGACGGCGTCAGTCCCAAAACCCATACCCACACTCGCGCCAACCGCCAGCAAGGCACAAATGGCGACGTCGCGCGCAACTAGGCCGTAACGCTCCAGGCTTTCACGCCAATTCATGTTTGTCCCGCAACCGCATGCCTTGACTTCGCATGGCTGTCCGGTCAACGGCAAGTGCGCCCCACACTGCAAATTTTGCCGTTGCATCCCAAGTTGAACCCAAGGATGTTTGCTGGCGATTGGTGTTGGATCGGAATGACGAACGTGAAGGCGGCGGGCATCGAGGATTTCGGACAGTATGACTATGTCATCATCGGTGCTGGCTCCGCCGGCGCCGTGGTGGCCAACAGGCTTTCGGCGTCGGGCAAGCATCGCGTGCTGCTGTTGGAGGCGGGGGGAAAGGACTCCAATCCGTGGATTCACATTCCCATTGGTTACGCCAAGCTCTTCACCAACAAGCACTACAACTGGATGTACGAGACCGAGCCTGAACCAGAACTCAACGGCCGCAAGATTTTTCAGCCGCGCGGCAAGGTTCTGGGCGGCACAAGTTCGATCAATGGCCTGGTTTACATTCGCGGCCAGAGCCAGGATTACGACCATTGGGCGCAGCTAGGTAATACCGGCTGGTCTTTCGCGGATTTACTGCCGCTGTTCAAGCGTTCAGAAGACCAGGAGAATGGGGCCAGCGAATATCACGGCAGCGGCGGACCGTTGGCGGTCTCCAATCAGACCGAGCCGCATGAGCTTTGCGAGGCCTTCATCCGCGCCGGCATGGAGCGCGGACTTGCCCGAAAGACTGACTTCAACGGCGCGGACCAGGAAGGCATCGGCTATTTCCAGACGACCTCGCGCCGCGGCCGGCGTTGCAGCACGGCAGTCGGTTTTCTCAAGCCTGCCATGGGGCGCGGCAATCTCCGGATCGTCACCAACGCGTTGACGGAGAAAATCTGTTTCGAGGGCACCAGGGCCCAATCCGTTCGTTTCCAGCACGACGGACGGCTGAAGCAGGTGGGCGCGGCCAGGGAAATCATACTCAGTGCCGGGGCAATCGGGTCGCCGCAGATCCTGGAGCTTTCGGGATATGGCCAGGCAGACCGGCTGAGAGCGCTCAGCATCGACGTCGTGCGTGATGCGCCGCAACTCGGAGAGAATCTGCAGGACCACTTCCAGGCGCGGATGGTATTCCGCGCGGCGAAGAAGATCACGCTCAATGACCAATATCACAATCTCTTCCGCCGGGCGGGAATTGGCCTTCGCTACGCGTTGCTGCGAAAAGGCCCGTTGTCGGTGAGCGCCGGCTATGCCACCGCCTTCTTCAAATCGCACCAACGCTTCGAAACGCCAGATATCCAGGTGCACTTCATTGTGTTTTCCACCGACAAGATGGGACAGGCCCTGCATGATTTTCCGGGCTTCACGGCGTCGGTGTGCCATTTGAGGCCAGAATCACGCGGCAGCATTCATATCAAGAGTGCAAGAATTGAAGATGCTCCGGCGATCCGCGTAAACTATCTGTCCACAGAGGAAGACCGCCGGGCACTCGTCGATGGCCTCAAGGTTCTGCGCTCCATCATGCAGGCGCCCGCGATGACCGCTTACATGGAGCGTGAGGTTGAGCCGGGGCTGGATTGCGCCAGCGATGCCAGCCTGCTGGATTACATTCGCGCCAAGGGCAGCACCATCTATCACCCCTCGGGCACATGCAGGATGGGTGTCGACGACAGTGCAATCGTTGGACCGGACCTTAAGGTCAAGGGTGTTTCGGGCCTTCGGATCGCCGACGCGTCGATCATGCCGCGGCTGGTGTCAGGCAATACCAATGCCCCAGTCATCATGATCGGCGAAAAGGCCTCCGATCTGATCCTTGCCGCCACCTGAGAATAAACGTTAGAAGACTGCTGCTTGAAGAACGCGTGAAGGGTTGAGCCGATGACGGATGGACGGACAGTGACAGTCGGCATGGTAGGCTGCGGTTTCTATGCCCAGAACCATTTGCAGGCGTGGCATCACCTCAAGGCGGAAGGCGCCATTCTGTCGGCGGTTTGCGATCGCGATGCTGCAAAGGCCGAAGCGGCGGGTGCGAAATTCGGTGTGCCGCATTTCACCGACATGACCCGAATGCTCGATAGCATGAAGATTGACTTGGTGGATATCGCCACCCGCATGGACACCCATCAGGAGCTGGCGGCTATCGCCGCCGAGCGCGGCATCGGTGCCGTCGTGCAAAAACCCTTTGCACCCAAATGGAATGAATGTGTTGTGATCGTCGACAAGGCCAGGAAACACGGAAGCTGGCTGGCCGTGCACGAAAACTTTCGCTTCGCTTCGTCAATGCGGCGCGTCAAGGCTGTCCTGGATGCCGGCACCATCGGCACTCCCAATTGGGCGAGGCTAGGCTTTCGCACCAACTACAATGTCTATCGCGGCCAACCTTATCTCGCACATGAAGACCGGTTGGTGATCCTCGATGTCGGCATTCATGTCCTCGACCTGGCGCGTTATTTCCTTGGCGAGGTGGAGCGCATTTCCTGCGAAACCCAGAAGCGCAATCCAGCAGTCAAGGCGGAAGACACGGCCACGATGATGCTCCGCCACCATTCCGGCGCCGTCTCTCTCGTCGAGTCGACTTATGATTCAAAGCGAATCCCAGATCCCTTCCCCGAAACCCTGTTGGAGATCGAGGGTACCGACGGCTCGGTTGTGGTTTCCAAGGG
>JANLTS010000490.1:0-3590 GCA_031363045.1 Hyphomicrobiales bacterium | reverse complement strand
CGATGAACTGGGTGGTGAGGAGGTTGCTGTGACCTGGCTCGAAACCGAGAAGAAGCTCGGCCCCGGCCTTGAAATCGTCGACTGGAAACCGAAATCCGCCAGCGATCCGACGGGTTTCGGCTTTGCCGCCGCCGATGTGTTGCTGCGCGCGCTTGGCCTCGATGGCCTGGCGGCGGGCGTCGAACGGGCAAAACTTGACGGGCTGCTCGTGCTTTGGCACCCTGCGCTTTAGCTCCAGGGAAGTGTCATGATCAAATCAGAACTCGTCCAGAAGATCGCTGAGAAGAATCCGCATCTCTATCACCGCGACATCGAGCGCATCGTCAACGCCGTGCTCGATGCGGTCATCACCGCTTTGAAAGACGGCGACCGGGTGGAACTGCGTGGCTTCGGCGCGTTTTCCGCAAAATCGCGCAATGCCCGCATGGGCCGCAATCCGCGCACCGGCGAATCGGTCGAGGTGGTGGCCAAGAGTGTCCCCTTCTTCAAGACCGGCAAGGAATTGCGCGAGCGCCTGAACGGCAAGGCGTGAGGCCGCCGCCGCATCGAACTGGCAAAGGCAGACGCAGATGACCGTAAAGAGCGTTTTCAACTGGCTGTGGGGCTTGCCGCTGGCCTTGGCCGGGATCGGCTTTGCGATTGCCAACCGGCAATGGATCTCCGTGTCCTTCGATCCCTTCAACACTGTCCATCCCTTCGCGATGGTCACCATGCCGCTGTGGGCCGTGCTGTTCTGCGGCATCTTCATCGGCATTTTCGCCGGCTGGCTGGTGTCGTGGATCAATCACGGCAAGTATCGCAAGGCAGCGCGCGCCGCCCGGATCGAGCTTGTTCGCGCCCAGCAGATGCATGAGCGCGACAAGCGCGACTTGCAATCATCAGCGCTCGTGCCGCGTCAGGATGCGGCACTGTGAAGGTCTTCCCGGCTGCCGACGTGGCGCGTCTCGCACCTTACCGCGACATCGTCGAGGCCCTGCGCCAAGGCTTTCGCGCCGAGATCGCCACGCCGGTGCGCCATCATCACGAGACCTCGGATGTCTCGACCCTGTTGCTGATGCCGGCCTGGTCGAAAGACTGGACAGGATTGAAGACCGTGGTGGTGAAGACCGATAATTCCGCATTGGGGTTCCCCACCGTGCAGGCGAGCTATCTGCTCATCGACAATGCCAGTGGCGCCACCGTGGCGATGATGGATGGCACCGAAATCACCAGGCGGCGGACAGCCGCTGCCTCAGCCCTCGCCGCCGATTATCTGGCGGCGAAAGATGCCAGCACCATGACGCTGGTGGGGGCAGGCGCCTTGGGCGTACACTTCGTCCGCGCCCATGCCAGTGTCCGCCCTATCAAACGGGTGTTCATTTTCAACCGTACACTGACGAAATCGCAGGCGCTCGCCGCTGAGCTCTCGCGCGACGGCTTTGAGGCTGTTGCGGTGACCGATCTCGAAGCCGCTGCGCGGGTCTCCGACATCGTCACCTGCGTCACCACATCGACGGCGGCTATCGTCAAGGGGCAATGGCTTAAGCCCGGCGCCCATGTCGATCTGGCCGGCGCCTTCAAGCCCACCATGCGCGAGACCGATGGCGATGTCGTGGCGCGAAGTTCGGTCTACGTCGATACGCGCGATGGCGCATTGGCGGAAGCCGGCGACTTGCTGCAGGCGCGCGACGAAGGCAAGTTCGATTTCGCCAGTATCAAGGGCGACCTGTTCGATCTCTGCCGGGGTAAGGTCCAGGGCCGCAAGTCGGCGGTTGAGATCACCCTGTTCAAGTCCGCCGGCACAGCAATCGAAGACCTTGCCACGGCGATCATGGTGTATCAAAAGGCCGTCTGACCGCATTCCCCTGTCCCGTGTTCCCTTCCCCACAAGGGGGAGGGAGATGAAGAGCGAAGAACATAATCATGCCCGCCAATCCCATTTGCGTCGCTCTCGACACGCCCGATCTTGATCGCGCGGTTGCACTGGCGCGCGCGTTGAAGCCGCATGTGGGGTATATGAAAATTGGCATGGAGTTCTTCTACGCCCATGGTGCTACGGGCTATGAGAAAGTGGCGGGCGTTGGCCTGCCGATCTTCCTCGATCTCAAGCTGCACGACATTCCTAATACGGTAGCTTCGGCAATGACGTCGCTGATGCGGTTGCGGCCGTTACCAGTGATCGTCAATGTCCATGCAACTGGCGGGCTCGACATGATGAAGGCGGCTGCCGATGCAGTAGCTGGACGCTCGAAACTGATCGCCGTGACCATTCTCACCAGCCTGTCGGATGACGACATCTGGGCGGCGGGGTTCGAAACGGCGAAGGATACGCAGAGCCATGCCCGCGCGCTGGCTGAGCTTTCAAAACGTGCCGGGCTTGATGGTGTCGTCTGCAGCCCGCATGACCTGGTTGGCATCCGCCATGATCTGGGAGCTGACTTTCTGACCGTCGTTCCTGGCATCCGCCCGGCCGACGCTGCGACCCAGGACCAGAAGCGCGTGGCAACACCTGCTTCTGCGATGGCCGCGGGCGCCGATATTCTGGTGATCGGCCGCGCCATCACCGGCGCCACCGACCCGGCCAAGGCAGCTCAGGATATTCGGGCAAGTCTCCATGCCAGTTGAGGTCAAGATTTGCGGATTGTCGACTCCGGAAACGCTGGAGGCCGCGCTCGATGCGGGTGCGGATTTCGTTGGACTGATGTTATTCGAAAAATCCCCGCGCAATGTGCCGCTTAGCGTGGCCGGAAGATTGGCAAATATCGCGCGTGGGCGGGCGCGGATTGTGACGGTCACCGTCGATGCCGATGATGCGTTGATCGCCGCGATTGCCCGGCATGTGAAACCAGATTTGATCCAATGCCATGGCGCTGAAACGCCAGACCGGATCGCGGCGATCAAGGCCTTGACCAACATCGGCGCTTACAAGGTCCTCAAAGTGCGGGACGCCAATGATGTGGCACGAGCGACAGCCTATGCCGGCATATCGCCCTTTGTCATGTATGACGCCATGCCGCCCGAAGGTGCTATCCTGCCCGGCGGCAATGGCCTGGCGTTTGACTGGACCATTCTGAAAGCTGCTGGCCACCCCTTCATGCTGGCGGGTGGCCTCAACCCGGGAAATGTGGCGCAAGCCATCCGCGTAACCGGGGCAGATATGGTGGACGTATCCTCCGGCGTTGAAAGTGCGCCCGGTGTGAAGGACGTGGCGCTGATCCGGAAATTCATTGAGGCGGCGAAGCGGGGCGGGTAGAAAGACGTCTCGCAAAGGGCCGTCATCCCGGCGAAAGCCGGGACCCACTCGGGCGCTTCAATGGGCCCCGGCTTTCGCCGGGGTGACGGAAAAAAACAGGAAGGCTGCCAACACCAATGAACGTCACTCCTCCCAATTCCTTCCGCACCGGGCCCGATGAGAACGGCCGGTTCGGCATCTATGGCGGACGTTTCGTCGCCGAGACGCTGATGCCGCTGATCCTCGAACTCGAGCAGGCCTACAAGGACGCCAAGGCCGACCCGAGTTTTCAGGCGGAGCTTGACTCATTCCTCGAGCACTATGTCGGCCGTCCCAGCCCGCTGTATTTTGCCGAGCGCCTGACCGAGCATCTGGGTGG
>JANLTS010000479.1:0-5962 GCA_031363045.1 Hyphomicrobiales bacterium | reverse complement strand
GCGCCATTGGCATCGAAACAGGCGGCAAACAGGATCGCGTCATCCATGCCGAGATAGTCCGCAATGCGGCGCTCGAGTGCGAGATGCAAGTCAGCGGTGCCGCAGATGAAGCGAACCGAGGCCATGCCGAGGCCATGGCTGTCGAGCGCCTGCTTGGCAGCGGCAATGAGGTCGGGATGATCGGCCAGCCCCAGATAATTGTTGGCGCAGAAGTTTAGCACCTCGCGGCCGCCGGTGACCGCGATATGCGAGGACTGATGGCCAAGAATGGGGCGCTCGGTCTTCCACAGCGATTGTGCGCGGATGGCGTCGAGTTCAGCGGAAATATCTGTGAGGGTGGTCATGGCGGTGCTCCTTGTTCAGTCATGGCCTCTGCATCAAGACTTGGCAAGGCGTGAGAAAGCTTCAACTCACAGGCTTTGCTGCTCGCGGTCATGCGTGCTACAGGCCCGCACATGACAAAACTTCTCCACATCATCGGCGCCGGCATGGCGGGTTCGGAAGCGGCATGGCAGGCTGTGAACATGGGGGTTCCCGTGGTGCTGCACGAGATGCGCCCGCAGGTCGGGACTGAGGCGCACAAGACCGGGGGTTTTGCCGAACTCGTCTGCTCGAACTCCTTCCGTTCCGATGATGCCGAACAGAATGCCGTGGGTCTTTTGCATTGGGAAATGCGGCAAGCAGGGTCGCTCATCATGGCGTTGGCCGACCGTCACAAGGTGCCGGCCGGCGGTGCGCTTGCGGTGGACCGCGAGGCGTTTTCGGAAGATGCAACCGCGACACTGAAGCGGCATCCGCTGGTGAGCGTGGAGGAAAGCGAAATTGCCAGATTGCCGCCGCCTGAATGGGAGCATGTAATTATCGCCACGGGGCCGTTGACGTCGCCAGCGCTCGCTCAGGCCATCAGGTCGCTGACAGGCGAGGACTCGCTGGCGTTTTTCGATGCGATTGCACCCATTGTCCATCGCGAGAGCATCGACATGGATGTGGCGTGGTTCCAGTCGCGCTATGACAAGGTTGGGCCTGGTGGCACCGGCAAGGACTATATCAACTGCCCGATGACGCGGCCGCAGTATGAAGATTTCGTCCGTGCACTGATGGATGGCGAGAAGACCGACTTCAAGGAATGGGAGAAATCGACGCCATATTTCAGCGGCTGTCTGCCGATCGAGGTGATGGCGGAGAGCGGGCCTGAGACCTTGCGCCACGGCCCCATGAAGCCGCGCGGCCTCACCAATGCGCACGACCCTGAGGTCAAGGCCTATGCAGTTGTGCAGCTGCGCCAGGACAACAAACTCGGCACGCTCTATAACATCGTCGGCTTTCAGACGAAGCTCAAGTACGCCGATCAGGTGCGCGTATTCCGCACCATACCGGGGCTCGAGAATGCCGAGTTCGCCAGGCTCGGGGGCCTGCATCGCAACACGTTCCTCAACAGTCCGCGCGTGCTCGATCAGCAATTGCGCCTCAAGGCCGATCCACGGCTGCGCTTTGCCGGACAGGTGACGGGTGTTGAAGGCTATGTCGAGAGTGCCGCCATGGGCCTGATGGCCGGGCGCATGGCGGTGGCCGAGATCAAAGGTGAGCGTTTCGTGGCGCCACCTCCGACGACGGCGCATGGGGCACTGATCAATCACATCACCGGCGGGCACATCGAGACGACAGATTCACGCGGATCGTCGTTCCAGCCGATGAATATCAACTTCGGCCTGTTGCCGCCCATCGATAAAGTGAAGGTCGTTGACGGCAAGCGGCTGAAACACACCGAGCAGGCGGTGGCCCGGCGGCGCGCCTACACCGCGCGGGCAATGGAAGACTTCACGGTCTGGCTCGGTGGTGCGGCGCTCAGGGCCGCTGAATGATCCAGAAGCGCAGGCTGCTCACCGGTGGTGATGCTTCGAGATTGCCGAAGATCTGATCGATCAGCATTGTGGTTCCGGGCTTCACCTCAAAGACAATGGGTGGCGGAAGCACTGGTGTTGCAAACAATGCCGCTCGGGCGGCTTCGAGCAGTTGCTTCTCATCTACACGCAGGGTTTCGGTCTCGAGCCTTATCGTCACCACGCTGGCATCAAAACTGGCGGTCAGCGGTTTTTGCGGTTCGTCGGCATTATAGTTTTGCTGCGCCGTGAACGGACCATAAAGCTTGCCGCCAGGGCCAAGATCAAGAACCAGCGGCTGGTTGGAATTGAAACTCACGTAGTCCGGTGACGCCGTGGACTGATAGAAACCCAGCCGTTCGTTCACGGCCTGAGCGATGGCCCAGTCGCTTTCGATGCTGGTGAACGGCGTCTTGGCATCGCCCTCGAACCACGGTTTCAATCGGTCGAGCCCACCTGCGTCCTTCAGTGCATAGACGATGGAGCTTCCGGCGTTTCCGGCCTCGCTGGGGAGCAGGCCCTTGGGGGTGATCTTGCCATCCTTCAAGACGCCGTTGGTTTCAAGCAACGCGATTAGGCGTTTGAACTGGCTCGAAATCGTCAGGCCATTGGCGCCCATGGGGCCAACCGAACCGATGACCAGCAACACGCCGACCGCACCGAGGATGGCGCGCATGTCAGCACGGTTGCGGCGGATGGCGAGATAGAGCACGAGGGCTGCCACCCAGACTGCAACAAGGGCGATGCCGTAACGATCGGGCGTCACGCCGTAATCCATCAGGCGGCGCCAGATGGCCATGCCTAACAGCACGGCGGGGACGATCAACAGGAAGAACCAGCCACGCATGAACAACCGCAGCAATCTCGTCCCCTGCTCGCGCCACGGCCAGGCGATGAGCCAGCAGGCGGTGCCGCCGATGGCAAAGATCGTCACCATGATGCCGATCTGGCCGCGCGGCAACTCGCCTTCGATCAGGATTTTCACCGCGTAGGCGTGGAGGATCAGTGCATAGACGGCGATAACCGGCACAGCGACATAGTTGACCAGTACCGAAATGCCGCGGTCGAGAAGGCTGCCGGTGTGTGGTTGGATGTCGACTTCCTCGTCGAGTTCACGCGGCATCAGCGACAGGCCGTAGAGCGGCCCCACGAGTGACGCGGCGGTGAACCAGATGTGCTCATGCATGTCGCTGATGCCTGCGCCGAAGAGCACGTTTAAAGCCTCGACGATGGCCGAGAGGCCCAACGCAAACAGCAATGCGACAACAGCTGCGAGCAATGCCGCAAGTCCGAAGCGCAAGTTGAAGAGCCAGATCGCCCCCTGCCTCACACCGCTTCGCATAAAGGGCGCGATCATCAGCAGAGGCAGGAGGCCTGCGAAGAGGAACAGCGTGTTGGTATGGAAGATGGCTGGCAGATAACCAGCAAGGCCAACACCGATGGCGGCAGCGAGTGCCAGGAACCAGCTTAGGCCACGCTGCAGTTTTCGGCCCTCAGCCAGCAGGTGAAAGGCACCAGCGGCAATGAAAGCCGCTGCCGCTCCCGTCGCCACACGGCCATCGTGATCGCTGTTGCCGCCGACAATGTTGAGCCAGGCGCACAGAAATATCGAGAGCGCGGCCGGAATGGGAAAGCGCAGGAAGGTGGCGGAAAGATCGGGCACCAATCGCTCCAGCCGTTGTGCCCAGGTCATCATGTCTCTCCTAGAAGCTGTCGCGTCTGGCGTGATACCACAAAGCGATCTGGCGGCGGAATTGTGTCACCGACAAAGGCCTGTCCGGCGCACCTGCGATGCGATCGAGATAGAGCCCGGTCAGGCTCACGGGCAGAAAGGCCGGCAGCGCGGACGAGTTGAGCTTCGATTGTAAGGCACGAGCTTCCGCCAGCCGCGTGCGGGCATGGGCGATGGCGCCTTTGACATCCATGCTCGGCGGCAAAAATTGCGTCCGGCGCGCGGGATCGCCGAGGATCAACGCCAGACCATGGGCAACACCGGCGAGGCCGGCGGCTTCAGCCGCCTGCCGGGCACTGGCGGGATCGAGAATCATCGCCGCCATCTGAATCAACACCGAGCTGGTCTCGCCGAGATAGGCTTCAAGTGCCGTTACATCGGGCATCGGGTCAGCGTAGAGATCGAACTCCCGGGCGGTGATGAGATTGTGCAGTGGTTCCTTCGGCAACTTGCTCGCTGCGATGGCGCCGGCCAAAGCGGCGGCGACCGGATGATCCACCACGGCGCCGCCATAGATCCCATCCAAAGTGTCGTGCCACCATTGCTGGCGGATGAGACCGATATGCGGTTCGCTCACCACGCTGCGGATGCGCGCCACCTCGAGACTGAAGGCGTAAAGCGCAAAGAGATGCGGTTGGGCCGGTTCAGGCGCAAACAACGTGGCGAGGAAGCGGTCCTTGTCCTGGGCGCGTACCAAGTCGCGGCAGTGGCTATCGGCGCTGTTCACGCGTCATGGTCCACGGCGATCAATGCCGCCGCCACATTGCGGCGCTCGCCCAGCAGGAGATTATAGGTGGCGATGGCGTGGCCAGTGGCCATCGGGTCGATCATCAGACCTGCCGTCTCGAGCGCTGTACGCACTGCCCTTGGCGGTCTTGCCATGACAGCACCCATGCCGATCAGCAGCAGGTCGATGCCGGCGCGTTCGGCCAGCACCATGGCAAAATCATCCAACGTGAGCAGCGCCGCATTGGGTTGCCATGCATAGATGCCTGAAGGCAGTGCCAGGATTGATCCCCGGTGCGACATCTGGGCGAAGCTGAAGCCGCCCCGCCCGTAGCCGTCAATCACGGCGCGGCCGGGGAAATGCGCAGTCACGGCCGGGCGGCAGCCGCCGCCTTGGCTTCGGCCTTCTGGGCTTCACGCGTGGTGCCAAGCAGCAACAGCACGGGTGCTGCGATGAAGAAGGACGAATAGGTACCGACCAACACGCCCCAGATCATGGTGAAGGTGAAGCCGGCGATGACTTCGCCGCCATAGACATAGAGCGCAGTCAGCGCGATCAACACCGAGACCGAGGTCATCAGGGTGCGTGGCAGCACCGAGTTGATCGAGAAGTCGAGCAGATCGGCGAAGGGCATTGCCTTGTACTTGCGCATGAACTCGCGGATACGATCGAAGATCACCACGGTGTCGTTCAAGGAGTAACCGATAATCGTGAGAATAGCGGCAATGATCGACAGGTTGAATTCCAGCCCGAGGACGCAGAACAGGCCCATCGTCAGGATGACGTCGTGCAGCAACGAGGCGATGGCGCCGATTGCGAACTGCCACTCGAAGCGGAACCAGATGTAGATCAGCACGAGGAGCATGGCGATGACGACGGCGAGAATTCCTTCTTGCGCCAGTTCACCCGAGACCTTGGGGCCGACCACATCGACGCTGCGGTATTCGACACTCGTGCCAAGAGCTGCCTTGATCTTTTCGACAGCGGCCTGCTGGGCGTCTTCGCCGCCTTCCTGGGTGCCAATGCGGATCAACACGTCGTTGGGCGACCCGAACTCCTGCAACTCGGCCGAACCGAGGCCCAGTCCGTTGATGGTATCGCGCAACTGGTCGAGGTTGGCGGGTTGTTCGGTGCGGATGGTGATGACGGTGCCGCCCTTGAAGTCAACGCCGAAATTCAGGCCCACGGTCAACAGCAGCACGAGCGAAATGGCGCACAGGATTCCCGACACCAAGAAGCCGAAGCGGCTGAACTTCATGAAGGGAATCTTGGTGTCGTCCGGAATAAAGCGATACGGTTTCATGGGCTGTCTCCGCTCCTAGAGCGGAACCTCCTTGGGACGCCGCAGCTTCACCCAAATTGCGACGATCATCTGGGTGAGCGTGAAGGCGGTGAACATGGTTGTGACGATGCCGATGAATAATGTGACGGCAAAGCCACGGATGGGGCCGGAGCCGACGCCAAACAGCGCCAGCGCAGCAATGAGCGTTGTCAGGTTGGCATCCCAGATGGTGCCGAGGGCTGCCTTGAAGCCAGTCTCGATGGCATTCAAAGCGGTGCGGCCGTTGCGCCACTCTTCACGGATGCGCTCGTAGATCAGCACGTTCGAATCGACCGCCATGC
>JANLTS010000419.1:0-1715 GCA_031363045.1 Hyphomicrobiales bacterium | reverse complement strand
CCCAATCCGGGCAACTTCGGCATGCCGCCGCTAAATCCAGCGGCTTCCGCCTGCTTCTGCAATTGCTCCAGCTGCTTCGGATCCATCTTCGACAGGTCCGGCATCCCGCCGCCCATCATGTTGCCAAGACCGCCAAGTCTCATCCTGCTGGCCAATCCGCCCATCATCTGCTTCATCATGCCGCCGCCTTTGCCGCCCTTCATGGCTTTCATCATGTCGGCCATCTGGCGGTGTATTTTCAGCAGCTTGTTGATTTCGGCGGCGTCGGTGCCGGAGCCTTTGGCGATTCGCTGTTTGCGCGAATGTTTGAGGAGGTCGGGGTTGGCGCGCTCGAATTTGGTCATCGACGAGACGATGGCGATCTGGCGGTCGAAGCTTTTGTCGGAAAGGCCGGCGGCGGACATTTGGTCTTTCATTTTGCCCATGCCGGGCATCATGCCCATCAGCCCGCCCATGCCGCCCATTTTCTTCATCTGGCGCAGCTGGTCGGCAAGATCGTCGAGATCGAACTTGCCCTCCTGCATCTTCCTGGCCATTTCGGCGGCCTTGGCGTGGTCGATGTTCTCGGCGGCCTTTTCGACCAGCGAGACAATGTCGCCCATGCCGAGGATGCGGTCGGCGATCCGCTTGGGGAAAAACTCCTCCAGCGCGTCCATCTTTTCGCCGACGCCAATCAGCTTGATCGGCTTGCCGGTGACGGCCCGCATCGACAGAGCCGCGCCGCCGCGCCCGTCGCCGTCCATGCGGGTCAGCACAAGGCCGGTGATGCCGACGCGCTCGTCGAAGGACTTGGCGAGGTTGACGGCGTCCTGACCGGTCAGCGAATCGGCGACCAGCAGAATTTCATGCGGGTCCGCTTTTTTGCGGATGTCCGCCATTTCGATCATTAGCGGCTCGTCAATATGGGTGCGGCCGGCGGTGTCGAGAATGACGACGTCGTAGCCACCGAGCTCGGCCGCCTGTTGGGCCCGCTTGGCGATCTGCTGCGGCGTCTGCCCCGGCACGATGGGGAGCGTATCGACACCCGTCTGCTCGCCCAGGATGCGCAGCTGCTCCTGCGCGGCGGGCCTCCGCGTATCGAGCGAGGCCATCAGCACCTTGCGCTTGTCGCGGTGGGTCAGCCGGTAGGCGATCTTGGCGGACGTCGTCGTCTTGCCCGAACCCTGCAGGCCGACCATCATGATGGCGACGGGTGGGGTGGCATTCAGATCGATCGGCTCGGCGTCGGAGCCCAGCATGGCGACCAGCTCGTCGTGGACGATCTTGACGACCATCTGGCCGGGCTTGATCGACTTGACGATCTCGGCGCCGACGGCCTTCTCGCGGACCTTATCTGTGAACGAACGGACCACGTCGAGGGCGACGTCGGCCTCCAGCAGCGCGCGGCGCACCTCGCGCATCGCCTCGGCGACGTCGGAGTCGGTCAGCGATCCGCGCCCCGTCAGCTTGTCGAAAATACCGGTCAGTCGATCGGAGAGACTATCGAACATCTGAGGTCAGGCCTCCCAGGCATGGGTCGCGGCATGCAAGGACCAGCCGCTTCGACCACGATAACAGACCACCGGCGGAGTCCCGGTGTTGGTCGCGCGGCGGTTCATGCTCCCTGATCTATCCACGTGTGATCTGTCCCCGGCAATTCAAGACTTTGGCCATTTCGAACTCCCGAAAAGCCCCATGCAACGCAAAACGCGCCCGCGGGCGCAGAGCGCTGGCGG
>JANLTS010000412.1:0-3293 GCA_031363045.1 Hyphomicrobiales bacterium | reverse complement strand
CCGTGGCGCAAATCGCTTTCGTGGTCATCGTGCTCGGTGCTGCGGCCATGGCGTGGCCGCTGGACGCCATTGTGAATTACGGCAGCATTCCAGTGGCGCTGTTGACGGTAGCCTCGGGCGCTGCCTATCTCAGGGCCTGGCTCGAACATATGGGCGAGGCTCCGGCGGGAAACAGCGAACCATGACACTGCAACGGCAATTCCTGATCTGGGCGATATCGCTGCTGGTGCTGATTGCTTTCCTGTGGGTGTTCAGTTCCATCCTGCTGCCCTTCATCGCTGGCCTGGTGCTGGCGTATTTCCTCGATCCGGTCGCCGACGCGCTTGAGCGCCTAGGTCTGCCGAGATTAGTGGCGGCACTGGTGATTGTCGTATCGTCGATCCTCATCCTGGTGTTGGGCATGGTCATTCTGGCGCCGATGCTGTCGGACCAGGTGGCGCGGTTCGCGACCGACCTGCCATTGTTGATCAAGACCCTTGTGCAGCGTTTCGACGAATTGGCACCGATTTGGATGAAGGACGCCGTCGCGCAAAGCGGTGCCGATGTGCAAGGCTCGGTGACGGGCATTGCCGGCAAGGCGGCGGAATGGATACTCACATTGTTGTCGACCTTGCTGTCGGGCGGCATGGCGCTGGTCAACCTGGTGTCGCTCTTGGTGGTAACGCCCATTGTGGCGTTTTATCTGCTCGAAGATTGGGATCGCATGGTCGCCAAGGTCGACAGCTGGTTGCCGCGAGACCATGTTGAGGCCGTGCGTTCACTTGGCCGCGACATCAACACGGCGATGGCGGGGTTTATTCGCGGGCAAGGCACGGTGTGCCTGCTGCTGGGCGCATTCTATGCGATCGGGCTATCGCTGGCCGGCCTGAAATTTGGTCTGGCGATCGGTTTGGTGGCCGGTTTTCTGACATTCATTCCCTATGCCGGTTCGCTGTTTGGTGGCGTGCTGGCTATTGGCGTGGCCCTGGTGCAGTTCTGGCCGGACAGCTGGTCAATCCTGCTGGTGGTCGGGATCTTCCTGGTGGGCCAGTTCATTGAGGGCAATTTTCTGTCGCCCAAGCTCGTCGGCAAGAGCGTGGGTCTGCATCCGGTGTGGCTGATGTTCGCGCTGTTTGCGTTTGGCTATGCCTTTGGTTTTGTCGGGCTTCTGCTGGCGGTGCCGATGGCGGCGGCGGCTGGTGTTCTAGTGCGCTTCGGCTTGCAGCAATACCTCAACAGCAACCTCTATCTCGGCAACGGGCGTGACAAAACCGGCTCAGTCGCGGCGGTGGTGGACTCTGTTCCGAAAGCGGCAACCAAGCGCCGAGCGAAATGATAGTGAAGGCCGGACGGCAACTGGTGCTGGACTTGCCTTTGCGGGCAGCTTTGGGCCGAGATGATTTTCTGGTGACGCCATCCAACGAAGCCGCCGTCACGATGATCGACCGCTACCCCAGCTGGCCGTCCTACGCCATGGTGCTGCTGGGGGCTGCCGGCAGCGGCAAGTCGCACCTGCTGGAAGTCTGGCGCCATACCTCGGCGGCGAAGCTCGTCACCGCAAGTGAACTCGGCGCTCTGCCGCTCGATCAACTGCCCGCTGGTGCAGCGCTCGCCATCGACGATGCGCCGGGCGAGGGGCTGGACGAACGCGCGCTGTTCCACCTGTTCAATCTGGCGCGGCAGACAGGCGGGCATATCCTCATTGCCTCGGCAACCCATCCAGTATCCTGGCCGGTGGCATTGCCAGATCTTGCATCGCGGCTGAAGGCGCTCCCTGTCGCCAAGCTGGATCCGCCCGATGACGCTCTGTTACGCGGTGTGCTGGTGAAATTGTTCGCCGACCGGCAATTGGCGGTGGAAGAACCGGTGATCTCTTACCTGATGCTGCGCATGCCGCGCTCGCTCGACGTGGCGCGCGGGCTGGTGACCGAGATTGACCGGCTGGCGCTGGAGGAGAAATCCGCCATCACCAGGCCACTGGTGGGCCGGGTGCTGCAACAAATGACCGAGCCGGGGCTGTTTCCTGATGAATACTGAATGCCATTCGGCATTCGCCGGCCGGCCGCTCTGGTCGCTGCATAACCGATCGGCGATGGAAATGCGTTGCCAGTGACCCTGTTGCATGATGTCAGACAAGAACTTCTCGCGGGGGATATCGAATGAATGATACAACAGAACTTCGCCGGATAGTCGATCGTCTTCCCGGCATTTATGCGGCTGGCGACATTGCGGGATATCTTGCCTACTACGCGCCTGGCATCTTGTTCTGCTTCGAGGGATCGGTGATGAATTTCGATGAGGTGAGCACGTATATCACCTCGCTTTTCGAAAGTGGCGGCAAGTCGCTGGATTTCCAGATCGGAGACCGCGACCACATACAATTCAGCGAGAGCGGCGACGCGGCCGTCGTCAGCTATCCTTGGCGCGAACGATTTCTTTACGCGGACGGCCGCGAGACCGACACAAAGTTCCACGAGACCGACGTCTGGTTCCTGCGAAATGGCGAGTGGAAGATAACGCACGTACACCTGAGCACCATAAAAAATCATCCGGTCTCTTGATGATCTGAATCAACGGTTCGGGTTTGGGCGAAATGTCTCAAATGGCCGGAAGGTCACGAGATCTCGAAATCCGTGGCCACAAGGATGTTGCCCACGCCAATCGTGGCGATGACGACGGCGGCGCCCGCCCCGTCAGCATCGGCGTCGAAGAGCAGTCGCCCTTTCGCCGCATCGTAGATCAGGAAATCGTCGGCATCCTGCGCCGCCTTGCCAAAGCGCAGTTTGTTTGCATCAACTTGCGAACCGATGATGAAGAAGGTGTTGAAATCGAGTACGATGTCATCGGTGCCTGAAACGAAGTCGGTAAACACGTCGCCGTTGCCTGTGGTCGCAACACTGATCTTGAAGCGGTCGATAGCGCCACCGCCCGTCAACGTGTCTTTCCCTACACCGCCATCCAGGGTGTCGGCTCCGCCGCCGCCTTCCAGCGTATCGGCGCCCGCATCGCCCGACAGAAAATCGTCGCCCGCGTCGCCTTTGAGAAAGTCGTCGTCGAGGCCACCGAACAGGCTGTCGTTTTGGGTGCCGCCGAAGAGCCGGTCGTTGCCGTTCTCTCCTTCCAGCTTGTCACTGCCGGAATCGCCGAACATGCGGTCGCCGTGGTCGCCGCGTTTTGAAGTGCCGACTCCTTCTTCGCCTTGCAACAGATCGTCACCGGTGCCGCCGAACAGTCTGTCGCTGCCATCGCCGCCCTGGATCGTGTCGTTGCCGCCTCTACCCGACAACTTGTCGCTACCGCCAAGGCCATTGATC
>JANLTS010000608.1:0-13503 GCA_031363045.1 Hyphomicrobiales bacterium | reverse complement strand
TGTTTCACGGCGCGTTTATCGGCCCATAGCGTGAGGCCAGCGGAAATGTCACGCTCGATGGTAACGCGGCCTTCGTAGGCGCGCGGGCCGATGAGCCGCATGACTTCATCGAGCACACCATCCAGCTGCAGCGTTTCCGGTTCCATCTGCATCCGGCCCGCTTCGATCTTCGACATGTCGAGGATGTCGTTGATGACATCGAGCAGGAACTGTCCGCTGCGGTGGATGTCGTGTGAATACTCGGAGTATTTTTCCGATCCCATCGGCCCGAACATCTGCGCCTGCATGATCTCGCTGAAGCCGATGATGGCATTGAGCGGTGTTCTTAGCTCGTGGCTCATGTTGGCGAGGAACTCGGACTTGGAGCGGTTGGCCGCTTCGGCACGCGTCTTTTCGCGCGCATACTTGTCAGCGAGATCCGCCAGCCGCTGTGCCTGCTGATCGGCAAGCAGGCGCTCTTTCTGCAGGTCGCGCACGGTCATCATCAACTCGCGTTCGGATAGCAAGAGGCGCTCCTCTTGCATTTTCAACGCCGAGATGTCGGTACCAACCGAGACGAAACCACCATCCTTGGTGCGGCGTTCGTTGATCTGCAGCCAGCGGCGGTCGGCAAGCTGTACTTCGGAAGACCGGCCCTCCGGCTTGTCGCCTTTGGTGAGGCCGACACGCTTGCGGATAGCTGGTTCCTTTGCCGATCGTACGACATCTTCGTAGGCCGTTCCGGGCACGCAGACCGAGGCCGGCAAGGAATGGAACTGCTGGTATTTTGAGTTACACAGAACCAGCCGGTTATCCGAGTCCCACAACACAAATGCTTCCGAGATATTCTCGACGGCATCCATGAGGCGCAGTTCGGCTTCTTTATTCAACTTGTCCACCAGCTTCTGTTGCGTGATGTCGAAGACAATGCCGATCAAATGGGGCTGAGTTTCCGTTTCACCTGGCGCCAGTGCAGCGCGCGCCCGCAACCACACCCAATGGCCATCCTCGTGGCGCATGCGGAACTCGCGGTCGAAGGATGTGATTTGGCCTTCGAGCAGGCTTTCGACCGCCGCTTCGAGTTGCGTATCGCTGGCATGGATGCGGCTCACCACTTCGGCGAAGCTCAGATAGTCGCCCTTCACTGGCATGCCGAGAATGTCGAACATCGATTTCGACCAGAAAATGATGCCCTTTGAAACATCCCAGTCCCACATGCCGCATTGACCGCGGTCCAGCGCCTTGTCGAGGCGGGCCGTTGCAACGCCGAGGATTGTATCGGCTTCGGCCGCCTTTGCCGCTTGCCAGTGGAATGCCGCGCCGAGCAGCATCAATACCAGCAGTGTGACGGTAAAGAGTGTCGTCACCTGGGCAACACTGGAGCGCCATGCCGAGAGCACATCCTTTTGGCGTTGGATGACGATAAGGCTGCCGGGAAATCCGCCAAGATCGTACATCGCGACGAAGGCATCTTCACCGGACGCCAGCACGAGTGGCGACATGTGACCACTGTTCAATTCCGTGTCCGTTACGAAATTTGGGGAAAGCACCGAGGTAATGAACTTGCCATCGAGCTCGTCCGCTGCCGGCAGGCTCGCAATGATCGTGCCGGTGCTCCCGGCAATTGCGAAGATGCGCTTTTCGGCCAGGGCATCGGCAGGCAAGATGAGGCGGAGATAGTTGAGATCGACGGTTGGACTTGCCTCGCCCGCCGCTTCGGCTTGCGCGTAATCGGTTTTGACGCGTTGCGCCGCGAGCTGGCCGTGAAGTGCGGAGAGCCGGTTCTGCTCATTAACGTGTGTGCTCCGGCTCTCCATCAACTGGATCAGCAGGGCAGAGCCCAACACCAGCAGAAACAGCACGATCAGCGAGGTGATGAGAAGCCGCAGGTTCCGTTCCGTTATCGCAATCCTGAATCGCTCGGGCCAGGGCGAGGGCAGCCGCAGCACCCGCTCCTTGAAAAACAGTTCCCCGATATGAGTCTTGCCCAAGATGTCCCCCTGAATTCCGCCCTTGCCCAAGGACAGACCGGTCCCGCAACCGCATTACACAACCGCACATCGAATCACCCCCATTGATTCGAAGTGCGGGTGATTTGTCCAGATTTCTCGCGTATCAGGAGGCGCGCAAGATGCGGGAAATGATTTCGAACACATCACGCGAAAGATCTGACTCTGCGAGAACCCGTTCCAACTCAGTTTCGGCAGCCGTTCTGCGGGTTTGATCAAGCACGCGATAGCTCCGGAATCCGGTGGCGATGCGTGCGGCGACCTGCGGGTTGATCCGGTTGAGACGGATGACGGCATCGGCCACCAGGCGGTAGCCGGAACCATCGGCGGCGTTGAAGCCTGAGCTGTTGCCGGATGTGAATCCGGCGATCAGCCCAAAAACCTTGTTGGGTGTGGCCCAGCGAAAGTCCGGATGCTGTGTCAACGCCTCGATCCGTGCCGCAGCACCGGCCCCGACGCATTGGGCGTTGAGCATCAGCCACTTATCGATCAAGAGATGTTCATGTCCATGCCGTGCGTGGAAACGTTCAAGCTCGGTGTCCCGTTCGGCACAGTCGATTTGCACCAAAGCGGTCAGCGCGCCGATTTCAGCACTCATGTTGTGGGGCGTTTCAAGTTCAGACACGGCGGCGGCGATGCCCTTTGGCCGGTCCCCAAACATCATGAGCTGCAGCGCCGCAGAGCGCAACGCCCGCCGCGCCGTCCCGGCCGGGTCCGGAATATAGGCGCCGCTCTCTCCCGTCTCGAACCAAATTCGATTGAGCGGCTTGGCGAGCAAACTTCCAAGATCTTGCCGGACAGAGTTACGTGCGCAGTGGACGGCGTCGGTATCGACATTCTGGCCGATGGCGGCAGCGATGTCGCTCTCGGTCGGGAGACCCAGCATGAGCGCCTTGAATGCATCATCGACTGCATAATTATCGAGGATTAGTTTCAACGCACCGCAATAGTGTTCCATAGCGTCATGGTCGGTCGTGCCGCTGATCCGTTGGAGGATCAGAGCCCGGCCAAGTGTTTGTCCAGCCTCCCAGCGGTTGAAACTGTCGCTATCTCTCGCCATGAGGAAAAGTTGATCTTTGAGCGAGCTGTTCACTGTGAGTTGCACGGGAGCGGAAAAACCACGATTGAGTGACACAACCGGCCGTTTGGTGATGTTGCGGAAACGATAGGTCTGTTTCTGTTGGCGCAGCTCGATCAGCGGTTCGTTGAGAGTGCCCAAACCTTCGAGGTCGAGTGGCATCTCTTCGCCGTCGGGTCCAACGAGGCCAATGGCCAGCGGTATATGCAATGGCACCTTGTCGTGCTGCCCCGGCGTTGAAGCGGTGCGCTGCTCGACCGTGAGAGTGAATGTCTTGGAGGTGGCGTCATGGCTGCCTTCGGCGATGACAAGAGGCGTACCCGCCTGCTCGTACCAACTGAAAAACTGTTGCAGATCACGGCCGGAGGCATCCGCCATGCAACGGACGAAGTCCTCGACGGTTGCGGCCTCGCCGTCATGGCGCTCGAAATAGAGATCCATCGCCTTCCGGAACGCTTGTCCACCAATGAGCGTCTGCATCATGCGGCAGATCTCGGCACCCTTCTCGTAGACAGTCGGCGTGTAGAAGTTGTTGATTTCGATATAGGAAGAGGGCCGCGCCGGATGGGCCAGCGGCCCTCCATCCTCTGGAAATTGCCGTGCGCGGAGCGTCTTGACGTCATTGATGCGTTTCACCGCGCGCGAGCGCAGGTCGGAAGTGAATTCCTGGTCACGGAAGACCGTCAGGCCTTCTTTCAGGCAGAGCTGGAACCAGTCGCGGCAAGTGATGCGGTTGCCCGTCCAGTTATGGAAGTATTCGTGCGCGATGATGGCTTCGATGTTGACATAGTCGAGATCGGTTGCGGTGTCGGGCAGGGCGAGGATGTATTTATCGTTGAAGATATTGAGCCCCTTGTTCTCCATTGCCCCCATGTTGAAATCGGACACGGCGACAATGTTGAAGATGTCGAGATCGTATTCGCGGCCAAATCTCTCTTCGTCCCAGCGCATCGAACTCTTGAGCGATTCCATCGCCCAGTTGCAGCGGTCTTCCTTTCCCTTCTCGACATAGATGCCAAGCTCGACGTCGCGGCCAGACATGGTCGTGAAAGTATCGTGGATCGAAGCCAGATCGCCCGCCACCAATGCGAAGAGATATGTAGGCTTTGGGAATGGGTCGTCCCAGATGGCGAAGTGTCGTTCGCTTTCTCCGATCAAACCCTTTTGCCGCAAATTGCCGTTTGACAACAGAACGGGGAACTGGTTCCGGTCAGCTTCTATACGCACACTGAACCGCGCCATGACGTCTGGCCGGTCATAGAAATAGGTGATCCGGCGGAAACCTTCAGCTTCGCACTGCGTGCAGAACACGCCATTGGAAATGTAGAGACCCGAAAGTTCGGTGTTGGATTTCGGGTTGCAGACAGTTACCAGGTCGAGGGCGAAGGCCTCTTGTGGCACGTCAATGATTGTGAGCGACCGATCGCTCGCAGACCATTGGCTTTGTGCGAGTGCCACGCCGTTGATGGCGATCGACTGCAATGAAATGCGTTCACCATTAAGCACCAGTGGCGCGGTGCCGTCGTTATTGTCAGCATTGGGTTTGAGCGACAGGCGCGCCCGTACCGTCGTCAAAACCGGATTGAGCGAGATATCGAGATCGGCTGTTTCGATACTGTAGGGCGCGGGCCGATAATCCTGGAGGCGGATGGCTTGTGGTGTTTTGGTTTCCATCGGCTTGACAGTCCTGTTGCGGAAGTTCAGGCATAGAGCCCATGAGCCGTGCTTTTGTCAAAGAGCAAGATGACAAGCCGGAAGAGCTTGCCGAGCGCCCCGTCAGCGCCAACCCCAATATGGTGACGGCGCGCGGCTTGCGGCTGATCGAGGCTGAGATTGAGGCTTCTCGTCTCATGTTGTCGCATGGCCAGCAAGCGGAGGACAAGGCAATGGTGGCGCGCGCCGCGCGTGACTTGCGCTACTGGAACCAGCGCCGGGCTTCGGCTCAACTGGTTGAACCCAAACCTGCTTTCACTTCCGTTGGTTTCGGCGCCCGGGTGACAATTCAGCGTGACGACGGGCGCCAGCAGACCTTCGCGATTGTCGGTGAGGATGAGGCAGACCCCTCCAAGGGCTCTATCGCATACTCCTCACCAATGGCCCGTGCCCTGATGGGAAAGACTGTCGGCGAAACAGCTGACATACCAGGCGGCGAAGTTGAGATACTTGGGTTAGAAGCGGTCGGCCCTGAAGGCTGACAAGTCCATGTTGCTCTGGATTCCCGTCATCATTTCGGCGATCAATCGTCCTGTCGTCGGCCCCCAGGTCAAGCCCATGTGGCCATGGCCAAATCCATACCAGACGTTGGACACTGTCTTTGAGGGGCCGATCACGGGAAGCGAGTCCGGCGTTCCCGGCCGACGTCCCATCCAGCGGGTGGTGGTGGCGTCAGGTTCACGAAGGCCCGGAAGCACGGATTTGAAAATGCTCCAAAGCTTGTCGGCGCGCGCATAATTGGGTGGCGCATCAAGCCCCGCGAACTCGTCCGTTCCGGCAAGACGCAGTCCCATATCCATGGGCGTTGCGGCACCCGGCGTTCGCGCATAGGTGATGGAGCGTGACAGTGTGACACCCGAATTCGGCAGAACCATATGATAGCCGCGCTCGGCCTCGAGCAGGACTTTCTCACCGAGCTGCTTGGCGAGTAGATGCGAATAAGCGCCAGCGCAAATCACCAGTTTTCCAACTTGCACACGGCCCTTGGATTTCAACACGAGATGACTGACTGAATTGCCGTCGCGCTCCAAGGTCACGACGTCATCAGCCAGCAGCGTACCGCCATTCGCCACGACTTCCGCGGCGATTGATTTCACCATGCGCTCGGGATCGGTTACGAAATACCAGCCGCCGTGAAATGCCCCGCAATGTACATTTGTGCCAATGGCCGGCTCCAACTCGCGCGCCTCTCCGCCTGATAGTCGCTTCATCTCGAAGCCGAAGGACCGCTTGATGTCGCGCTCGCCCGCTTCGGCCTGGAATTGCTGTTCGTTATCGAAGAGCCGTAGCGTATCTTGATACTTGATGAGTCCTTCCGCACCTGCAGACTTGGCCAGCATCTCGAAGTCCGCCATGACGCGCAACGCCAGTGCGGCGCGGGCGGAGGTGATGGCGCGGACACGGTCCGGCATGGCGTTGCGGCCCAGCGCCATGAACCATGGCAAGGCCTTTGGCAGATATGACCAGCGGATGGCCAGCGGCCCCAGCGGATCTATCAACCAGCCTGGTATCTTCGTCAGGATACGCGGATGAACGCTTGGCACGATCTCGGCAAATGCGATGCCGCCAGCGTTGCCGAATGAGCATCCCTCGCCTGGCCCCACGCGGTCAATGATGGTGACCTGGTAGCCGTTGCGTTGCAGGAATGCGGCGGTGGACACACCGATAATCCCAGCGCCAATGATGGTGGCGTTCAGCTCCGTCACGCTTTGCTCCCGATCGTCTTGAAAGTGGCAATACAATGCGCCTCGAATGCCGAGACAAGGCGTGTCTTGCGCATCTGTTTCAACGCCGCAAGGGCAATAACGCCGCGCTCGGCGTCATCCGCGATGGGCCGCACGGCAAGTGCATCCCCGGCGTAGGAATGATCGCCATGCGGCCTTGTCACCAGGATCGAGTATCCGAGCCCTTGCCCCACCAACCCGCGCACGACTTCGAGCGATGGCGACGCGAAGGCGATCTGTGGAGTTACTCCCGCCTGTTCTAGAATACGGGTGAAATAGGTGCGGCTGGGAGCGATATCGAGCAGGATGAATGGCTCGTCCTTGAGCGCCACCAAGGGCACTTGCCGCAAGCGCGTGAGCCGATGACCGGCAGGCAAAAGTATATGTGGCGCAAACGACGTGAGCGGCGTCACGGCAAAGTCGTCCGGCATATCGACGTCATAGAGCAGCGCAAGATCATACCGGCCGCCACGCAGGCCGGTGAGTAGCTCGTCCTGGGTTCCTTCTGCCATGCTGACTGAGGCTGCCGGGTGAAGTGCCGTAAAGCTCGAGATCAGTTGCGGCACAAAGGCCGGCGCGATGGTGGCGAAACTCGCCAGCGTCAACACGCCGGCAATCGTTGTTCCCGCTGTCTCGGTGTCGCGCTGCAAATCCTGGGCGTGGGTCAACAAGTTGCGGGCTTCAGCCAGGAAACCAAGGCCTGTGGGAGAAGGGCTTACACCTTGGGCATGACGGCGAATAAACAGCTGGAGCCCGACCTGTTCTTCGAGTTTTGCCAGTGAAGCTGATAATGTCGGCTGGGCCACGCCCAAATGGGCCGAAGCCCCCGCCACCGAGCCGTGGTCCATGATGGCGACCGCATATTCGATCTGGCGGAGCGTGAAACGCAGCATCGGCAATTCCTATTCAAAGCGCCAATATAATCTATTTTTCCTAAGTGGCGACTTCTGTCAATCTGCTTTCACTGACTGGGGAGGGCAAACAGATGAATGCGATGGCCAAGCCGCCTGTGGATTCGCAGGACTTCGTCACCGCAATGGGTCTTGCAGCGACCGGCGTTTCAGTGGTGACGACCGATGGACCGGCGGGCCGGTTCGGCTTGACGGTTAGCGCCGTGTCCTCGGTGTCCGCAGATCCACCTCTGGTTCTCATTTGCGTCAACCGCGAGAGCCCGGCAATGGCCGCTCTGGATGGCAATGGCACCTTCGCGGTGAACGTTCTCGGAGCCCATAACCGTGCCTATGCAGATACATTCTCCGGACGTCCGCGCGAGGGCAATCCCTTTGACTTCGGCAATCATGACTGGCGCGAGGGCGACACCGGCCTGCCGCTAGTAACCGATGCCACCGCCGTGTTCGAGTGCGAGACGCATGAGAGCCTCGATGCCGGCACCCACAGGATCTACATCGGCCGCGTTTTCGCCGCTCATAAGGGCGAGGCCGAACCGCTGGTATACTGCAACCGCGCCTTCCGGCGCATCACCTCCCACGAAGGAAACTGACGGATGATCAGGACAGGCGAACAATACCGCGACTCAATCCGTGACGGACGCGAGGTCTGGATCAATGGCGAGAAGGTGAAGGACGTCACCCGCCATCCGATGTTCAAGCCGCTGGTCGATATCCGCGCCCGCATCTACGACATGCAGCACGAGGAGGCGACGCAAGACGTGATGACCCACGAGGTCAATGGCGAACGCTTTGCTATCGGCAACCGGCTGCCTTTCGTGCAGCAGGACTGGACCGACAAGCGCAAGGCTGTCGACACCGTGATGCATGACATTGGCGGCGTCGTCACGCGGGTTGGCGACGAGACCATCGGCGAGATGTGGTCGCTGTGGGATGGCAAGGATATCCTCAACGAGATTGACCCGCGCTTTGCCCAGAATATCGAGCGGCACATTCAGCTGGCGATCAAGAACGATCCCTTCCATGTTTCCGCCAACACCGATCCGAAGGGCGACCGCTCCAAGCGCCCGCAGGACCAGGACCCCGACATGCTGGTGCATGTGGTGAAAGAGACTGACGCTGGCATCATCATCCGCGGCGCCAAGTATGAAACCGCCGCAGCTTATGCCAACCAGGCCTTTCTCAAGCCCACAATCGCCAATTGGGGTGACGCCAAGCTTTCGGAATACGCGTTGGGCTGCATCGTGAGGATGGATGCGCCGGGTGTGAAGCACATCTGCCGCACCGGCTTCACCGGACGTGCACCGGAACGCGACTATCCGCTGTCGAACAAGTTCGACGAGGTCGACACGATCATGATCCTCGACAATGTCCTGGTTCCCTGGGAAGACGTGCTGTTCTACCAACACACCCGTGCCGCCGCCTATATCCGCCAGACACTGCACCGCTATTCGGCTTTCCCATTCGTGCAGCGGACATTGTCCTATGCCGATCTCATCATTGGCGCGGCGCTGTGGAACGCCCGCCAGACCGGCCTCGACAAGCAACAGGCGGTGCAGGAGAAGCTCTCCGACCTCGCGGTCTGGCGAGAGGGTATCAACGCGCATCTGACAGCCGCTGTGGCGATGGGCGAGAAGAGCCCCAATGGGTTGCTGATGCCTAACCAGTCTTTGCTGATGACCGGCCGCTGCCATGCCCTGAACAATCTTCCGAAGATGATGCACATCGCACGCGAACTCTGCGGTGGTCAGATTTGTGTGACGCCCGATGCGGCGGTCTTCGAGCATCCCGAGACGAAGAAGTGGATGGACAAGTATTACACCGTCAACGATGAATGGCAGGCGAGCGACCGCCGCAAGTTATTGGCTCTGGCCCGTGACCTGCTGAATTCGGATTATGCTGGCCACCGCCTGACCTTTCAACTCTTCGCGCAGTCACCGCCTTTTGCCCAATCGGCTGCCGTCTATCGCACATTCGACTGGAACCAGACCTTGAAGTTTGCACAGAAAGCCGGTGGACTGTCCGACAATATCTGGGGTGCGAAGAAGCAGGCTGCGGAATAGGTCACATGCCAGTTGAGAAAGTCGAAGTACTCGTTGTGGGGGCGGGCCAGGCCGGCGTGGCGATGAGCGCCAACTTGGGTGCGGGCGGGGTGCCCCACCTCGTTCTTGAACGCAGCAGGATCGCCGAACGTTGGCGTTCGGAACGTTGGGATGGTCTCGTTGCCAACGGCCCGGCCTGGCATGATTGCTATCCGGGCCTCGAATTTCCTGGCTACGACGCGGACGCGTTTGTGCCCAAGGAAGCAGTAGCCGATTCCTTCGTGGCCTATGCCGAAAAGATCAAGGCCCCCATCCGCTGTGGTGTTGAAGTCAAGTCGGTGCGGAAGAATGATGGCCGCCCTGGCTTTCGCATCGAGACGTCGCAAGGTGTGATTGAAGCCAACTATGTGGTCGCCGCCACCGGGGCCTTTCAGAAGCCGGTCATTCCGGCTCTGGTTCCCGAGCGCGCCGGGATCATGCAAATTCACTCCACGGCTTACCGCAATCCGGGCCAGCTGCCCGAGGGGGCGGTGCTCGTGGTTGGTGCGGGGTCGTCGGGAGCGCAAATTGCGGAGGAGCTTCTGAAGTCCGGCAGGCGTGTCTTTCTTTCGGTTGGACCGCATGACCGACCGCCGCGCCGCTATCGTGGCCGTGACTTCTGCTGGTGGCTGGGCGTGCTTGGCAAATGGGATGCTGCTGCACCTCCGGAAGGCAGGGAACATGTCACGATTGCAGTGAGCGGTGCCGATGGTGGCAAGACAGTCGACTTCCGCAAGCTCGCAGCTGGCGGGATGACGCTCGTCGGCAGAACGCAAAGCTTCACGGACGGCGTGATGCATTTTGCGCCGGATCTGGCGCGCAACGTTTCACAGGGCGACGCGAATTATTTGTCAGTGTTGGACGAAGCCGATGCGTTCATTGCCCGCAATGGCCTCGATCTTCCCGAAGAACCGGAAGCCCGCATGATCGGTCCTGATCCGCGGTGCATGACCGACCCCATTCTTGATATGAATCTCACCGAGGCCGGCATAGCCTCGATCATCTGGGCGACCGGATTTTCCGCCGACTATGGTTGGCTCCAGGTGGATGCTTTTGACGCGCGCGGCAGACCAAGGCACCAGCGCGGTGTTTCATCCGAACCAGGCATCTATTTTCTTGGACTGCCATGGCTGTCGCGCCGGGGATCGAGCTTCATCTGGGGTGTCTGGCACGATGCGAAATTTTTGGCAGACCAAATCGCCACGCAACGCGGCTACCTGGCGTACAAGGGGCCGCGAGCGGCCAAAGCAATCTAACCAGACATCGAAGGATCAACCAAGCAATGACCGCACACAAGCGTATCCGTCCATTCAACACCAAGGACACCTATCCAGAGCAGAAGCTCGACAATGATCTTTGTCAGGGCGTGGTCGCGAGAGGCGCCACGGTGTTCCTGCGCGGGCAGGTCGCCCAAGACCTCGAGACCCGCGAGTCGCTGCATGTCGGCGATGCCGCCCAGCAGACGGCAAAGACCATGGCCAACATCAAGCAATTGATGGAAGAGGCGGGTGGCCACATGGACCATATCTGCCGGATCGTCGTCTATCTGACTGACATCCGCTACCGCCAGGACGTCTATCGCGAAATGGGCAAGTGGTTGAAGGGCGTGTTTCCATGCTCGACGGGCCTCGTCATCACAGCATTGGCCAGGCCTGAGTGGCTGGTGGAAATCGAAGTCACCGCCGTCATTCCGGATTGAGGTCGAACGATGGAAACGCCACGCGACGTTCAGGGCGCATTGAAGGTGCTCGCCACCGTGGCGGCCACGCCGTTTTCGCAAGCCGATACGATCCCGCCGCTGCTTTACCGCTCGGAGCAGGTCCTCGCGATGGAATTGGAGCGCATCTTCGCGCGCGAATGGGTGTGTCCAGGCCTCGCGGCTGATATCCCCATTCCCGGTGACTTCATAACTTTCTCGATCGGCGATCAGCCGGTGTTCGTCATGCGCGGCCGCGACGGTGTTGTCCGCAGCTTCTCCAATGTTTGTTTGCACCGCATGATGCCGCTGGTCGAGGGCCGGGGCACGTGCGGCAACAAGCTGGTCTGTCCTTATCATGCATGGACTTACGATACCGAAGGAAAGGTCATCGGTGCTGGCCACATGGGTGGCCGCGATCCGCTCTTCGACAAGAAGCAGTACCGCCTGCCACAATTGCGTACCGAGATTTGGCAGGGCTGGATCTATGTCACGCTGAACGGGCAGGCACCTGCCGTGGCCGAACTTCTGGCGCCGCTTCTGCCTGTGGTCGAGCCCTATGCCATGGCAGGCTATATTCCGGTCGTTCACCAGGACCACACGTGGAAAACTAACTGGAAGCTCTTGAACGAGAACTTCATGGAAGGCTATCACCTGCCTGTCGCCCATAAGGCGACGGTGGGCGCCTGGTTCCCGGTCGAGGACACGAAGTTTCCGAACGATGTCCATGATGCGTTCACGTATCAAACATTTACCAAGGACGAGAACGCCAAGTATGGCCGCGCGCACCCCGCGAACACGCGGCTTGCAGGCGAGTGGCGGCACACGTCAATTTTGCCGACGATTTTTCCAAGCCACATGTATGTGCTTGCTCCCGATCATCTCTGGTATCTGTCGCTCAGGCCCCAGGGCGTGGGCGAAGTGCAGTTGCGGTTCGGTGTTGCGCTTGCACCCGAGGTCCATGCGGCACTTGGTGACACGCGTGACCAATGGGTGAAGGAACTCGTCGATTTCTTTGACCGCGTCAATGCCGAGGATAAGGTGGTGGTCGAAGGTATTTTCAATGGTTCCAAGGCGCCGCTCGCCACGCGCGGACCCTTGAGTTGGCTCGAGCGCGAGATCCACGATTTCGCCCGCTATCTCGCCAAACGCCTGACGTTGGATTTATGAAGGAAGCAGCAGATGACCTTTTCCATTGCCGGGCGGTGTGCCAAATCGGGAGCCTTCGGAGTTGCCATCACGACGTCATCAATAGCCGTGGGCGCACGCTGCCCGCATGCGCGCGCCGGTGTGGGGGCGGTGGCCACGCAGAATGTCACCGATCCGAATCTTGGCCCCATGTTGCTTGACCTAATGGCCGAAGGCTTGAGTGCAAAGGCGGCGATTGACAGGATCATCGTTGATCGTCCGCATATCGAATACCGGCAATTGACGGCGGTCGATCGCAACGGCCTTCCGGCCTCGTGGTCGGGCAAGCACATTCTAGGGGTCCATGCTGTTTCGGAGCAACGCGATTGTGTTGCCGCTGGAAATCTCCTGAAGTCTGCATCGCTCGCCACGGTGATGACGGATGCCTTCGCGGCCAACGCCGGCGAGCATCTGGCCGAGCGTTTGCTGCGGGCGCTGGAAGCCGGACTGGCGTCGGGTGGTGAGGAGGGGCCGGTGCATTCGGCCGCCTTGATCGTCTATCACCAGCAGGCTTTCCCGCTGGTGAACCTGCGCGTCGACTGGGACGACGAAAAGCCGATCCGTACACTGAGGAAATTGTGGGACGACTACAAGCCGCAGATGGGCGCCTATCTGCAGCGCGCCATCGATCCGACGCAAGCCCCGAGCTATGGCGTGCCGGGCGACCCGTAAGGGGGAAGTAATTACAATGTCAATCAGCGGGTCGTCCTCTCCCGCAAAGCGGGAGAGGAAAGGGGCCCGCCGCGAAAGCGGTGGGATAGGTGAGGGTGACTGGGCGATCAGATTTCATTCTGCTTCCCCTCATCTCCCCGCTGGCGCGAGTCCCTTCTTCTCCCGCTTGCGGGAGAAGACGTTCAGGCGTGCGTCATCCTTGGCGAGGGAGACAGCAGAAGTCCCTCAAAGGTGGTGGGAGGCGCGGGCGCTGCCCAACGCGGGAGGTGCCAGCTTGTGAGGCTGGCGGTATAAAGCGCCAAGCAGCGCCCGGTGAGCCGGCAGGGCTTTCCGCCAGGGATGTGCTCTTGGTGGAACGCAGATGTTCCACTTGCCATCGAAGGCGCTTGGACCTTAGTATCCAAGGGTCACACCCGAAGCCCCCGGGAATTCCAGCCACGTTAGCCAGAACCCGC
>JANLTS010000339.1:0-12639 GCA_031363045.1 Hyphomicrobiales bacterium | reverse complement strand
CCGCCCACGCGCAGTGAATTGGCGACCTCGTCATAATGGCCGAAGCGTTTCGACTGCCACTCGACCCGCTGCGGTGTGATGCCGAGCCAGTCCATATCGGCGGCGATGCCCTTGGCGAATTCCTCGGTCGAACGCGCCGTGTCGGTATCGTCATAGCGCAGCACGAACTGCCCGCCGCTCTTGAGCGCAAACAGCCAGTTCAGAATCGCGGTGCGCGCATTGCCGATGTGAATGCGCCCGGTGGGGGACGGTGCAAAGCGGACGATGGTCATGTTCTATCGCCCATCCCTGAAACCATTGGTGATCGGATAACGCCGGTCGCGCCCGAAGTTGCGGCGGGTGATCTTGACACCCGGTGCTGCCTGCCGCCGCTTGTATTCGGCGACATAGAGCATGTGCTGGATGCGCTTCACCAGTGCCTCGTCATGGCCGCGCGCCACGATCTCGGCGACCGGCTGTTCGTTCTCGACGAGGCCTTCGAGGATATCGTCGAGGACGTCATAGGGCGGCAGCGAATCCTGATCTTTCTGGTTTTCGCGCAACTCTGCTGTCGGCGCCTTGGTGATGATGCGCTCGGGTATGACGAAGCCTTGGGTGTTGCGCCAGGCGGCGAGACGATAGACCTCGGTCTTGTAGACGTCCTTGATCGGATTGTAGCCGCCGTTCATGTCGCCATAGAGCGTTGCATAGCCCACCGACATTTCCGACTTGTTGCCGGTGGTCAACACCATGCCGCCGAACTTGTTGGAAATCGCCATGAGGATGACGCCGCGCGAGCGTGACTGTAGGTTTTCTTCGGTGATGCCGCTTTGCGTTTCCTTGAACATCGGCCCGAGCGCCGACAAGAAACCCTCCACCGGCTCCTTGATCGGCACCACGTCATAGCGCACGCCCAACAGCTTGGCGCATTCCTCGGCGTCGGTCAGGCTGTCGCGGCTGGTATAGGCATAGGGCAGCATGACGCAATGAACGCGTTCCGCCCCCAGCGCATCGACCGCCATGGCGGCGACGACCGCTGAATCGATGCCGCCCGAAAGCCCCAAGACAATCGACGGAAAGCGGTTCTTGTTCACATAGTCCTTAAGGCCCAACACGCAGGCCTTCCAGGTTTCCTCTTCTTTTTCTGGCAGCTTGGCGATGGCGCCGGGAACCATGTGCCAGCCATTGTCGCCGCGCCGCCATTCGGTGAGCGCCACTGCCTCCTCGAACATCGGCATCTGCAAGGCCAGTGTGCGGTCGGCGTTCAGCACGAAGGAGGCACCGTCGAAGACCAACTCGTCCTGCCCGCAAACCTGGTTGAGATAGGCCATTGGCAACCCGGTTTCGGTGACGCGTGCTACGACGAGGTTCAGCCGCACGTCATCCTTGTTGCGCTCGAAGGGTGAACCATTGGGAACCAGCAGGATTTCGGCTCCCGTCTCGGCCAGCGTCTCGCAGGTCTCTTCCGTCCAGATATCCTCGCAGATCGGCACGCCAATCCTCACGCCCTTGAAGGCGATGGGGCCGGGTGCGGGGCCAGGCTGGAACACCCGCTTCTCGTCGAAGACGCCATAATTCGGCAGGTCGAACTTGTAGCGCAGCGTCTCGATCTTGCCGTTGGCCAGCAACGCCACGGCATTGTGCAGTTTCTCCCCATCGCGCCACGGCAGACCTATCAGCACGGCGGGGCCGCTGACGGTGTCCTTGGCCAGGTCCTCAACCGCCACTTTGCAGGCCGCCACAAACGTCGGCCGCAGCACCAGGTCCTCTGGTGGGTAACCACAGATGAACAGTTCCGGAAACAGGATCAGGTCGGCGTTCTTCGCCGTCGCTCGGGCTTCGCGCGCCTTGGCGAGATTGGCATTGATGGCGCCAAGCGTCGGGTTGAGTTGGGCCAAGGCGATGATGAGTCTGTCGGTCATGATGGCGTGGGTCTTAGCCGATGCAGGGCTGGCCTTCAATTGCGTGGCGTTGACGGCGCCCGTCCATTTGCGCATGTATGGCGCCATGACCCTGAAAACCCTTCTCGCCGCTCATTCTCCCGAAGCAACCGCCATCCTGGCACCTGACCGCGAGGCCATGAGTTATGGCCAGTTTGCGTCGGTTTGCGCCGAAACGCTTGCGGCTTTGAGATCGCGAGGCTTTGCCCGCAATGACAAGCTCGCCATCGTCCTGCCCAACGGGCCGGACATGGCTTCGGCCTTTTTCGCTTGCGCCTGCGCCGTCACGGCGGCGCCGCTGAACCCCGCTTACCGCGAGGACGAGTTCCATTTCTATATGGACGACTTGAAGGCCCGGGCGTTGCTGGTGGAGCAGGGGAGCACGTCGCCCGCCGTCGCCGCCGCACTTCGACTCGGCATTCCAGTCTTGACCCTCCACGCCGCCCGTGCGGCTGGCGCCTTCACCATCACGGGCGATGCGATTGGCCCCGCCGTGCTTGAGGGCGAGGCGCAGGCTGATGACGTGGCGCTGGTGCTGCATACATCCGGCACCACGTCGCGGCCAAAGATCGTGCCGCTGACTCATACCAATCTGCTGGCCTCCGCCCGCAACATTGCCGCGACGCTGAAGCTCACATCAGGAGACCGCTGCCTGAACATCATGCCGCTGTTTCACATTCATGGACTGGTGGCGGCGATCCTTGCCAGCCTGCAGGCTGGTGCCTCGGTCTATTGTTCACCCGGCTTCAATGCGTTGAAATTTTTCTCCTGGATGGAAGAGGCGAAGCCCACCTGGTACACGGCAGTGCCCACCATGCATCAGGCCATCCTGTCGCGGAGCAGCCGCAATGCCGATGTCATCGCCGGAAACCCGCTGCGCTTCATCCGCTCGAGCTCGGCCTCGCTGCCGGTGCCGGTGTTCCACGATCTCGAGAAGGCATTCGGCTGTCCCGTCATCGAGGCCTATGCGATGACCGAGAATGCCCATCAGATGACATCGAACCAGTTGCCGCCGGGCCAGAGGAAGCCCGGCTTTGTCGGTTGCGCCGCTGGCCCCGATGTTGCCATCATGGCCGTTGATGGCAAGCTGCTTGGTGCCGATGCCGAAGGCGAAGTGGTGACGCGCGGCCCCAATGTCACGCTGGGCTATGAGAACAATCCGAAGGCTAACGTCGAGGGTTTCGCCCATGGCTGGTTCCACACCGGCGACCAGGGCTTCATGGATGCTGACGGCTATCTGAAAATCACCGGGCGGCTGAAGGAAATCATCAACCGTGGTGGCGAGAAGGTGGCGCCCGTCGAGGTCGATGAGGTGTTGCTGGAACATCCCGCCGTGCACCAGGCCGTGACCTTCGCCATGCCGCATGACAAGCTGGGCGAGGACGTGGCCGCAGCCGTGGTGTTGCGCGAAGGCTTAAACGCCACCGAGCGCGAGTTGCAGGACTTCGCCAATCTGAAGCTCGCCGCCTTCAAGGTGCCGCGACGCATCGTCATTCTCGAAGAGATTCCAAAGGGCGCCACCGGCAAGTTGCAGCGCATCGGGCTTGCGCAGAAACTGGGACTCACATGACCTCGATCTGCATCTTCGGGGCGGGCGCGATCGGCGGCTATGTCGGCGCGCGGCTGGCAATGAAGGACGAAGCGCGGGTTTCGCTGGTGGCGCGCGGGCCGCATCTGGCCGCCATGCAGGCCAATGGCCTGGTGCTGAAGCAGAATGGCGAGACGCATGTCGTTCATCCACGCGTGACCGATGATCCGCGGCAACTGGGTCACCAGGATTTCATCATCCTGACCCTCAAGGCGCATGGCGTGGCGGGTGTCATCGACCAGATGCAACCGCTGATCGGACCGGAGACGTCGATCCTCTTCGCGCAGAATGGTTTGCCGTGGTGGTACTTCTACGGCAGTGGCGGCCCATTTGAGGGCCACACGCTGGAGAGTGTCGATCCCGGCGGCACGATCTGGAAGCGGCTTGGTCCCGAGCGAGCGTTGGGCTCGGTCGTCTGGCAGGCGGCTGAAATCGAAGCGCCCGGTGTCATTGCCCATCACTATGGCGACCGCATGCCGATTGGCGAACCCAATGGTGAGAAGTCAGAGCGCGCCGCGTTGCTCGGCAAGTTGCTGACATCGGCCGGGATCAAGAGTCCGGTGCGGCCCAATCTGCGCAATGAAATCTGGCTGAAGCTGTGGGGCAACTTGAGCTTCAATCCGGTCAGCGTGTTGACCGGGGGGTTGCTCGTCGAACTTGCCACCGATTCCGGCACCCGCCGCGTCATCCACGCCATGATGACCGAGGCGCAAGGCATTGGCGAGGCGCTGGGTGTGAGCTTTGCGGTCAGCATCGAAGAACGCATGGACATGGCGGCGAAGGTTGGTGCGCACCGCACGTCCATGCTGCAGGATGTCGAGGCCGGCAGGCCAACGGAACTCGAAGCTCTTTTGGGCGTTGTGATCGAACTGGGCAGGCTTGTGAAACATGACACGCCGAGCTTGCAATTGGTCTATGATCTGGTCAAATTCCGCAGCCAGACCAGATGATTTGAAGCCTAACGCCGGGGAGAGCCACCAATGCGTCTCGACAATGAGAAGCCAGACTATGACAGCATTGAGGACCGGCGCGGACAAAGCGGCGGCCCCGGTGGCGGATTCGGCATTCCGGGCGGCGGTGGACGGCGGATCAACATTCCGATGGGCGGCCGCGGCGGCGGCTTCAGCATTTCCACAATCGTCATGCTGGTCATCGCTTATTTCGCCCTCAAGCTGATTTTCGGCATCGATCTACTACAAGTGATCAATGGCGGCGGCATTCCGGGCGGCGGCACCAACACCGAGATCACCGTGCCAGATGGCAGCACCGACATTGGCAGCGGTGGCGATACCACCATTGGCACCGGGACTGGCACGGGAACGGCTGATACCGGCGCCGACGCCGGCAAGGAATTCGTGGCCCGTGTCATGGGTTCCAACAATCGCATCTGGAACGAGATTTTCACCTCGATGGGCAAGACCTATGAGAAGCCCAAGCTGGTGCTGTTCGAGGAATATGTTCAATCGGCGTGTGGCAATGCGCAGTCGGCCATGGGCCCGTTCTATTGCCCGGGTGACAACAAGGTCTATATCGACCTGAGCTTTTACCGCGAGATGGAAACCAAGCTCAAGGCCGGTGGTGATTTCCCACGCGCTTATGTGCTGGCCCACGAAGTTGGCCATCATGTCCAGAACCTCCTCGGTATCGCTGATCAGGTGACCAAGGCCCGCATGCAGGCTTCTGAGACGGACGCCAATGCCCTGTCGGTGCGCATGGAGCTGCAGGCCGATTGCTTTGCCGGCATCTGGACCCAGGAAGCCAACGCCTCGGCCAATATTCTCGAGCCGGGTGACATTGAGGAAGCTCTCAACGCCGCCGCCGCAATCGGCGACGATACGTTGCAGAAGCGCAGCCAGGGCTATGCCGTGCCCGACTCCTTCACCCATGGTTCGGCGGAACAGCGCATGCGCTGGTTCAATGCCGGTTTCAAGGCCAAGAGCCTGAAGGACTGCGACACATTCTCAACCGAGAACCTTTGAGCGGCGGGGGCAGCCGCTCTCACTGTGTATTGACCAGGATCAAGGCCCTTCCTTCGGCCGGTGCTTAAGAAGCACCCACCGGCAGTTATTCCGCCGGAGCCGGAGGAGGGACCCATGACAAAAAAGATCCTTTGCGCGACTGATGGCACCGGCCATTCGTTGCATGCCATCCAACTCGCCGCCCAGATGTCGGCCAAACTCGGAGCCAAACTGTCGATCTGCGCCGTTAATGTGGCGCGTGGCGGTGCACGCGGACCGCTGATCTATTCCTGGGAAGACGACGAAGTGAAACGTGTGCTCGACAGCGCCGCCGACGAAGCCCGCAAAGCCGGTGCAACTGCGGTGGATGAACTCGCGTTGCGCAGCCGAGAGGCCGCCGCGGCAATCGTTCAGTATGCGGAGGAAAATGGCTACGACCACATCGTCGTCGGTACCGGCGACAAGCATGGCGTTTCGCGCCTGGTGCTGGGCTCGGTTGCCGCCGATGTATCAGGGCGCGCTCATTGCAGCGTGACAGTCGCCCGCTGATCAGTAGGCGTTCTCGCTCTTTAGCAGGGCGAAGGGCGTCTTGAAGATGATGTAGAAATCGAACAGCAGCGACCATTGGTCGATATACTCGAGGTCGTGCTTCACGCGCTTTTCGATCTTGTCGCGCGTATCGGTTTCGCCACGCCAGCCATTGATCTGCGCCCAGCCGGTAATGCCGGGCCTTACCCGATGGCGGGCAAAGTAACCATCGACGACTTTCTCGTAGAGAGCCTCGGCGGCCTTCGCCTGGGTTGCATGCGGACGGGGGCCAACAAGCGACAGCTGGCCTTTCAACACGTTGAACAGTTGCGGCAGCTCGTCGAGCGAGGACTTGCGGATAAAGCGGCCAACCTTGGTGACGCGGGGATCGTTTTTGCTGACAAGTTTTGATGCCGTTGCGTCGCTGCTCTCGGCATACATCGACCGGAACTTATAGATTTCGATCAACTCGTTGTTGAAGCCATAGCGTTTTTGACGGAAAATCACCGGCCCCTTGCTCTCGAACTTCACCGCCAACGCCACGCAAGCCAGAACCGGAGACAAGACGATGATGGCGATCAATGCCATGACTCGGTCCACAGCCTCTTTCTGGAACAGACTCCAGCCCTTCAGGGGCCGGTCGAAGACCGAGAGCAAAGGCAGATTGCCAAGGTAGGTATAGGCGCGGGAGTTGAGTTTGAGGCTCGACGCGCTGCCGCTGATGCGGATATCGACGGGCAATTCCCACAAGTGCGGCAGAATGGTGAGGAGCCGCGTTTCGGCGGACAGCGGAATCGCCACGATGATGAGATCGACGCGATGGGCTCTGGAATAGTTCGCCAAATCCTCAATTCTGCCGATCTTGTGATAGGCGCGGATCGACTGCGGACTGCGGGCGTCCTCTCGATCGTCGAAAAGACCGACGATCTCGATATCGAGGTCGCGTGACGATTCGAGCAGGTTCAGCGCCTCTTCGGCCGACTTGCCGCCGCCGACAATCGCAATGCGCTGGCGGAAGCGGCCTTTTCTGGCGCGCGGCGCAGCCCAGTGTGCAACGATGCTGCGGGTCAAGGCAAAATAGGCCGGCAGCACAATCATCCACAAAAACAGCCAGCCGAAGCCCATCTCCAACAGGAACATGTGGGCCAAATAGTAAAGGATGCCAACCACGACGAAACAACAAGCCGTTGCGCGTAGAGCACTCCAGGCTCCAAGGGTCATCGCCTTGATTTCGTAAAGTTCAAGGGCTCGCATGCAGAACACGCAGATCAGTGCCAGCTCGATCGCCAGAAATCCGATGACCTGTGGTGTTGTCGCCTGGAAGTTTGCCGCCGATAGCAACGAAATGAATATCGAAGCGCAGAACAGCGTTGCAACATCGGCACACTTCATAATTCTTTGTACGATTTCGCGGTCGACATAGCGGTCGATCCGCTTCCGGGCTTGCGGTCTCATTCCAGAACTCCCACACCGGCAGCCGGTGAGACCGCCGCCATCAGCCATAACCGGTGTTTCTGAAAAGATGGTCAAACGCGGGGAGTTCGAGGACAGCTTCGGGACTTAAGGTTGAAAAACCCTTTCAAGTGCTGGCGAGATTAGCTGCAATAGCTGGCCATGAGGTCGCGGCCCAACTTCTGCGCAGCCGGTGAGTCGGAGGCCCGGGATTCCTCTCCCACCGAGGTGCAGAACTCGCTGTAGTGCACTTGCGTTGAATAGGTATAGGCCCCCGTCACCACCATGAGGAGAATCAGGCCAACGCTGATGCGCGTCAACGTGCGTGCCGATTGCTGGTTCTCGTCCGCCAATCGCTTCCATACCGATGCCGAATTTGCTGAAACATACATGGCGTCTCTCCGGGTACCTTAGTTGGTGACTTGAAGGAATGTGGACCTACTCCTACAACAGAGTTACCGCCGTGTTGAGGTTAATCAATCCTTGCACTGAACAGTGAGTGAAGGCCGGTGCTCGAATTTTCAACCAAGTCTAGTCGATTTGTCGGTGAACTTGTGGAAGCCTGCGGCTTGGCGCAAAAGATGCCGGTGTTAAGGGGAGCGATTGACCTTGAGTGACGACAGCCGCAAGGCACTAAAGCTGCTGCGGGAGCTGTTTGATGTGGCCGTCACTGCCGCCAATCCGGCGTCGGCCGTCATGCGCAACCTGCCACCGCCCCCCAAGGGTCGTACCGTGGTGATCGGCGCCGGCAAGGCGGCAATTCCGATGGCGCGGGCTGTCGAACAGAACTGGGAGGGTCGGCTCGAGGGCTTTGTCGTGGTGCCGCACGGTTACGACCATGACCTGAAACGCATCGGCGTTATCCATGCCAGCCACCCGGTTGCCGATCAATCGAGTCTTGCGGCGGCCGACGCGGCGCTGGCGCTGGCCGCCACTCTGGGCCCCGATGACCTGCTGATAGCGTTAATATCCGGTGGCGGATCGGCCCTGATGTCGAAGCCAGTCCATGGCATTGCCATGCACGAGAAATTCGGCATGATCCGGACGCTGCTGAAAAGTGGTGCCAATATTGCCGAGTTGAATTGCGTGCGAAAGCAGCTGTCGGCGGTGAAGGGCGGCAGGTTGGCGCGGGCCGCCGGTGCTGCCAGAATTTACACGTTGGCGCTTTCCGATGTCCCGGGCGATGATCCCGCCATCATTGCATCAGGCCCGACGGTTGCGGATAAGACTCGGAAACGCGATGCGCGCGATATCCTGCAGCGATATGCTGTAACACCACCTCAGTCCATTGCGCAGTGGTTGTCGCTGGCCGATGATGACCGTGCGCCGCTGAGCTCATCGCTTGAAACCCGCGTCATCGTTTCAGCCCATGAATCTTTTCGCGTGGTGCGGCAGAAGGCGGAAGCACTTGGCCTCAACGTGCTCTATCTCGGTGACCGTATCGAGGGCGAGGCCCGCGAGGTGGCCAAGGTGCATGCCGCCATTGCCCTTGAAGTCGCCACGCATGACCAGCCAGTGAAGCACCCCGCGTTGCTGTTGTCAGGTGGTGAAACCGGCGTCACGGTGCGAGGGTATGGCCGTGGTGGCCGCAATGTCGAGTTCCTGCTGGCGCTCGCAATTGCCTTGAGCGGTGACAGCCGTTTTCACGCGATTGCCGCCGATACCGATGGCATCGATGGCATGGAGCCGATCGCCGGCGCGATGATCGATCCTCTGAGCCTGGCGCGGGCCCGCAGCCTCGGACTCGATCCGGTGGTCATGCTCGAGAACAATGATGCCCACAGCCTGTTCGAGAAACTTGGCGATCAGGTGGTCACTGGACCGACCCATACCAACGTCAACGACTTTCGCGCCATTCTGATCAGGTGACATGTGGCCAAGGCGGAAACCGCACTGATTGCCATTGGCTACCGCTATTTCATGGCGGTGGCCGAGACCGGTTCGGTGCGCGCCGCCTCCCGCCGCCTCAATGTCGCCGCCTCGGCCATCAGCCGCCAGTTGATTCAGCTCGAGGAGCAGCTCGGCGTGGCACTGTTCGACCGTTCGGGCCGCGGGCTGTCGCTGGCACCGGCCGGTGTCATCCTGTTGCGCGGACTTCGCGCCACGGCGCAAGGCCATGAAACCATACTTGATGAACTCGATGCGCTCAAAGGCCTGAAACGCGGGCTGCTGCGCGTGGCAACGGTCGAAAGTCTTTCGGTGTCGATCCTGCCGGATATGCTGCTGGATTTCGCCCAACATTATCCCGGCATCGAAGTGGCGGTGACAGTTGCAGGCTCCGACGCCGTAACGGCATTGGTGCGCGACATGCAGGCTGACTTGGGCTTCACCTTTAATCCGGCGTCTCTCGATGGCCTCGAAGCCGTGGCATCGAGCGACCAGCAACTGGGCGCAATCATGGCCCCGGACCATGTGCTGGCCAATGCCAAGCGCCTGTCGCTCGCCGAGTGCTTGCGACATCCCCTGGCCTGGCCGTCACAGGGCCTGAGCCTCCGGGCGATCCTCGACTCTGTTCCCGCCGCCCGCAAAGTCAGGCCGGCGTTCGAGTGCAATTCATTGCGGCTCATGGCGTCGCTCGCCCGCCGCGGCAGCTGCATCGCCTTTCAGACGCCGATCGGCATCGAGCAGGAACTGGCTAGCGGCGCCCTGGTGTGGATTCCGATGGCCGACAAGCGTCTGCCGCTCGACCGCCTGAAGATCGTGCGCCGTCAGGGATTGGCCGCGAGACCGGCACTCGAAGCCTTCCTCGCCATCGCCAAGCGTAGACTTCAGGCGCACTGATCGTACGGAAATAGTGTACGCTCTGTTCCGTTTAATCTGCTTTTGCGAACGATTGGCCTGTGTTAACTTTTGCACTTGAAGCGGCCGCCAGAGCTGCTCACTAGAACAATGGGCAGGGGAACACGGGAAAGCATGGGCCGTCTCACGACGCATGTACTGGATACCGCGACCGGCAAGCCGGCGGCGAATCTGAAGATCGAGCTCTATCTGCTCGACGGCGGAATCATTCTCCTCAAGACCATCCACACCAATGCCGATGGCCGCGCCGATGGGCCGCTGCTTGAAGGCTCAGGCCTCATGCGTGGCCATTATGAATTGCGCTTTCACGCTGGTGATTATCTGCGCGCCAGCGGGGCGAAACTGCCCGACCCGGCCTTCCTCGATGTGATACCCATCCGCTTTGGCATCGCCGATGCGGATTCGCATTATCACGTGCCGCTGCTGCTCCAGCCTTACGGCTATTCAACCTATCGCGGTTCCTAAATGATGGCGGCGCGGTCCTCAATTCGTTTCCTTCGCCGCGGCCAGGTGGTCAGCCTCGAAACCGTGCCGCCGATGCAGACGGTACTTGACTATCTGCGCCTCGAAGAAAAATCGCGCGGTACCAAGGAGGGCTGCAACGAAGGTGACTGCGGCGCCTGCACTGTGGCGCTCGGAAGTCTGCGCGCCGGCCGCCTGGTTTATGAGCCCGTCAACACCTGTATTCTTCTGGTTGCCCAGCTTGACGGCAAGGAACTGGTGACCGTCGATGATCTGGCTTCGGATGGCGTGCTGCATCCCGTCCAGCAGGCGATGGTCGATAGCCATGGCTCGCAGTGCGGCTTCTGCACGCCGGGCTTCGTTATGTCGCTGTTCACACTTTACCACGGAGGGGGGGCCCCAACCCGCCAGCAGATCGCCGATCTGCTGGCGGGTAATCTGTGCCGTTGCACCGGCTACCGGCCGATCATCGATGCGGCCCTGCAATCCTGTTCCGGCAAGGCCATTGATCGTTGGGCGAAGAATGCCGGAGAGGCCACGCGCATTCTGGCCGTGCTGAATGATGATAGCGATGTCTTCATCGGCACTGCTGAAAGCTTTGTGGCGCGTCCCGCCTCCGTTCAGTCATTGACGCAGCTGGCTGCTGACCATCCCGATGCCACCATCGTGTCAGGTGCCACCGATGTCGGCTTGTGGATCACCAAGCAGATGCGCGTGTTGCCGAAGATCATCCTCACTGGCGGCGTTGCGGCTTTGCACAAGGTGGCGGACAATGCCGATCATATCGCAATAGGGGCCGCCGCCACCTATGCCGAGGCCAGGAATGCGCTGAGCAGCCTCGACAATGATGTGCGCGAAGTGCTGCGGCGGTTGGGGTCTGTCCATGTCCGCGCCTCTGGCACGGTAGGCGGCAACATCGCCAATGGCTCGCCCATCGGCGACATGCCGCCGCTGCTCATCGCCTTGAGCGCCACCTTGCACTTGCGCCATGGCGATGCCACGCGGCAGTTGCCGCTCGAGGATTTCTTCATTTCCTATGGCAAGCAGGACCGGGCACCTGGCGAACTTGTCTGGCAAATCGACGTGCCGAAGCTCGGGGCGAACGAGTCTTTCCGCGCCTACAAGATTTCCAAGCGGTTCGACCAGGATATCTCGGCTGTCATGGCGGGTTTCAAGTTCGAACGCGCCGGACGCAATATCGCCGCGGCACGGCTTGCCTTTGGCGGCATGGCGGCAACGCCCAAGCGCGCCGCAATGGCCGAAGCGGCGCTGATTGGTGCCTCGCTTGATGATGAGACATCCTGGGCTGCGGCGATTGCCGCTTTGGCAAAGGACTTCCAGCCAATCGGCGACATGCGGGCGTCTGCCGCCTATCGCATGGACGTGGCGCAAGGATTGTTGAAAAAGGCGTTGATGGAAGTGGCAGGCGCTCCCGTTTCAACGCGTGTCATCGGCCGGCGCAGGGCGGTGGCGTGATGGTTCAGGCCAAGCGCAACATCGAGACCCGCACTGTCGGCAAGCCCATTGCCCACGACAGTGCCAGCCTGCACGTGCAAGGCAGTGCCATCTACATCGACGACATGCGTGAGCCAGACGGCCTGCTTCATGTCTACCCGGGCTTTGCGCGCGATGGTGCCGTGGGGTCCATCGCCAAGCTTGATCTCGATGCAGTTCGAAGCGCTCCGGGTGTCGTCGCGGTTCTGACGGCACAGGATATTCCGGGCGCTAACGAATGCAGCCCGTCGACTGGTGGCGACCCCATTCTTGCCGATGGCAGCATCGCCTTTCATGGCCAGGTGATTTTCGCTGTAGTTGCTGTGACGCGCGAGCAGGCCCGCCGCGCCGCGCGATTTGCGAGTATCACCATCGATGCGGCAAAGCCCGCCGTAACCGTCGAAGACGCCATCGCCATGAAGACCAGGGACGTGGGCGA